>DAOSIN010000046.1:0-9142 GCA_035366675.1 Salinivirgaceae bacterium
TGAACAGAGATTGAGCATTGGCAACGTTGCTCCCGAAATATCTCTGCCAAACGTAAATGGCGACACTTTGAAACTTTCATCACTACGTGGCAGGTACGTGCTTATCGACTTTTGGGCATCTTGGTGCAAGCCTTGCCGATTAGAAAATCAGAATCTTTTAAGAAATTACAACATTTTCCGATGGCGAAATTTTGCTATTTATCAAGTGTCGTTAGACAAAGATAAATCGGAGTGGCTGAAAGCAATACGAGCAGATTATTTAAGCTGGGCAAACGTAAGTGATCTAAAATTTTGGGATAATCAAGCAGCGAAAGATTATAATATAGAAGGAATACCTTCAAATTTTCTAATCGATCCTGAAGGAGTAATAATTGCACGCGATATATACGGCAATGAGTTAACAAAAAAACTTCGAGAAATTTTCCCGTATATTCCTCGTAAAGTAGTTGAACCAACAGTAAGCACTGTATCAGAATAGAATGCAGCGTTTTAAATGAAGGAAGAGAAAAAAATATATTTTGCCTCCGATGCACATTTAGGCTTTCCTAGTCTCAAGGAAGGAAGAGAACGCGAGATTATTTTTGTATCGTGGTTAGATTCCATAAAAGATGATGTTAGAGAGCTTTTCCTTTTGGGAGATATTTTCGATTTTTGGTTTGAATATAAACGCGTTGTTCCACGTGGTTACACAAGAACTATTGGACGCTTAGCCGACTTTACCGACAGAGGCATAAAAGTACATTTTTTTACAGGAAATCACGATCTATGGATACGCGACTATTTGACTACGGAGGCTGGGATTATTTTACATCGCGAACCATTTATTACCGAGTTTTCCGGCAAAACATTCTATTTAGCGCACGGCGACGGATTGGGAAAAGGCGACAGAGGTTACAAAATACTTAAATGGATCTTTACAAACCGTGTTTTACATTGGCTTTTCTCACGACTGCATCCAAATTTTGCACTTTGGTTGGCGCATGCTTGGAGCAATAAAAGTCGTTATGCCAAAGGGGTCGTAGCCGACAACTTAGATGAAGAAAATGATATTTTACTAAATTTTGCCAAGGAGATAGAAAAAGAACAACACCACGATTATTACATTTTCGGTCATCGCCACCGACCTGTTGATATGACTATTTGCAACGACAGAGCGCGATTTGTTAACCTTGGCGATTGGCTCACCCTATTTAGTTATGGTGTTTTTGATGGTAAAGAGTTCTATCTAAAATTTTACGAAAAACAATAAACTTCTATTTTTATTAATTAGTGTTTTAGCATTAATTAAATTACAACTATCCAATAAAAAAATCAAAATTGACCTGTCTTAATCAAACTTTTTTGATAAAAGTGACCAAATTATACATGAATCTTACCCTTCGGACTGATTTTTAATGTATCTTTGTGATGCTCAATTAACAGGAAAATATCTTTCAATGGAACACGACGATATACTTGAATTTATTAATAACGCTAAAATTAACAATTTGCGAAGTATTGACCTATCAAACAGGGAGATAACAGAGATACCATCCGAAATAGGCAAACTTACCGATCTTGAATATTTAGATTTTAGCTACAACAATATATCCAAATTACCACCCGAAATAGGAAACCTTACTAACTTAAAGAGTTTACTGCTGATGAAAAACGAAATAGACGTTTTACCACCAGAAATTGGCAACCTCAAAAAATTAAAACTTTTAGATGTTAGTCATAACCATATTACAGAACTCCCGCAAACAATGGGCTCTTTAACAGAACTTAAAACATTAGATGCAAGCTACTGCTCTATTCACGCTCTCACTCTGTCATTCAACAAATTGCTAAGCTTGAAAGAGTTGTATTTAGAAGAGAATCCCCTTTCATTTACTCATGATAAGATTGCAGATAGACTTTACGCCTCTATGCACTTTCTGACATAAGAAAAGAAGATGTTGAGTCGGCAAAAGTTACATTTCACGTTTTTAACATACCTGTAACGACAAAAAACAGCAAAACTGGATTAAGTTAAAAGTCAAAAAAAGCGGTCACTTCAACAAACTCAATGACCGCTTTTTTATACCAATTGTAATTTTAAAATAGTCCTATCTTTTTAAAATTTTACAATGGTAAATACCGATGTTACAGACACATAGTTCAAACGAACGATAGTGAAGTTTGGACTATAGTTGCTGTCCAATCGGTATAACTTAATAAACTTTTAACTCGTTATCAATCTTTAAACTTAGCTGCCAAAAACTCTCTGTTTAAACGTGCGATATTAGCAATAGTAATACCTTTAGGACATTCCGCTTCGCAAGCTCCTGTGTTTGTGCAGTTTCCAAATCCAAGTTCGTCCATTTTAGCAACCATTGCTTTGGCTCGTCTTGCTGCTTCTGGTTTTCCTTGTGGCAGTAGTGCCAAGTGCGATACTTTTGCCGATACAAACAACATTGCCGAAGCATTTTTACATGCAGCGACACAGGCACCGCAACCGATACATGAAGCTGGATCAAAAGCAAGTTCGAAATGGTGTTTGTTTACAGGAATGGCGTTTGCGTCTTGAGCTGCACCTGCATTTACAGATATAAATCCACCTGCATACATAATTTTTTCAAATGCTTTACGGTCAACTATTAAATCCTTGATTACAGGGAAAGCTCCTGAACGCCAAGGCTCTACAATAATAGTATCGCCATCTTTAAACTCACGCATGTAAAGCTCGCAAGTTGTGATTTTTCCTAATTTGCCGTGCGGGTGTCCATTTATATACAGGCCACAACAACCGCAAATACCTTCGCGACAATCGCTTTCAAATGCGACAGGCTCCTTGCCTGCTTCAACCAAAGTACTATTAAGATAATCTAACATTTCAAGGAAAGACATTTCTACAGAAACGTTGTCGAGATTATAGGTCTCAAATTTACCTTTGGCTTTTGCGTTTTGTTGTCGCCATATTTTAAGTGTAATATTCATTTTTTAACTGTTTTATATTTTATTACAAATATCCAATAAAATTAATTATACAATAATAGCCTGTTTTACAACTACTTATAACTTCTTTCTTGTAGCTGAACATATTCAAACTTGAGTTCTTCTTTGTGCAGTACAGGCTCTTGTTCCTTGCCTTTGTATTCCCATGCAGCGACGTATGCGAAGTTTTCATCATCACGTTTGGTTTCTCCCGATTCGGTTTGACTCTCCTCGCGGAAGTGCGCACCGCAGCTCTCTTTTCTGTTAAGAGCATCATGACAAAGCAATTGTGACAACTCGAAGTAATCAGCAACGCGACCAGCTTTTTCCAAATCTTGGTTAACTCCTTCAGCCGTGCCAGTAATTCTCAGGTCTTTCCAGAACTCTTGCTCAAGCTCTTTTATCAGAACTAAAGCTTTTTTCAAACCTTCTTCGTTACGATACATACCACAATAATCCCACATGATTTTTCCTAAACGCTTGTGAAATGATGTTGCAGTTTTTGTTCCTTTAACATTCATTAAACGTTCTACTTTATCTCTGACCTCTTTTTCAGCCTCTTTAAATTCGGGTAACTCATTAGATATCCTTGGCACACGTATTTGGTCTGATAAGTAGTCGGCAATTGTGTATGGAATAACAAAATATCCGTCTCCTGCACACTGCATTAACGAGCTTGCTCCCAGGCGATTAGCTCCGTGGTCTGAGAAATTTGATTCACCTATAGCGAACAGACCCGGAATTGTTGTCATAAGGTTATAATCTACCCACAATCCGCCCATGGTGTAGTGTCCGGCTGGATAGATACGCATCGGGGTATTATATGGTGATTCGCCTATAATTTTTTCGTACATCTCGAACAAGTTGCCATATTTTCCTTCAATAGCTGATTTTCCTTGCTCTTTTATTGCATCACGAAAATCTAAGTAAACCGATAAGCCCGACTCCCCTACTCCATAACCAGCATCGCAACGCTCTTTGGCGGCACGTGAAGCTACGTCGCGTGGAACAAGGTTTCCGTAAGAAGGATAACGTCTTTCGAGATAATAGTCGCGCTCGTCTTCAGGGATATCGTTTGGATTACGTTTATCGCCTTTTGTTTTGGGAACCCAAACTCTACCATCGTTTCTTAGCGACTCGCTCATCAAAGTTAATTTTGCCTGATAATCGTTAAGAACAGGTATTGATGTTGGGTGTATTTGTATAAAACTTGGGTTTGCAAAATAGGCTCCGCGCTTGAATGCGCTCCATGCTGCTGAACCGTTGCTATTTATCGCTAATGTCGACAGATAGTAGATTGTTCCGTAACCGCCTGTTGCCAAAACAACTGCGTGTGCCGAGTGTCTCTCTATTTCACCTGTTACAAGATTTCGTGTAATAATTCCGCGTGCCCTTCCATCGACCACGACTAAATCTAACATCTCTTGACGTGGATACATCGTAACTGTTCCGGCTTGCACTTGTCGTGCTAAAGCTCCATATCCACCTAAAAGACAGTGTTGTCCGGTTTGTCCTTTGGCGTAAAATGTGCGACTTACTTGTACACCGCCAAACGAACGGTTATCTAACAATCCGCCATAATCGCGAGTAAATGGCACTCCAATAGCGGTATAGTGGTCAATAACATCATTGCTAACCTCTGCAGCCCTGTAAACATTGGCTTCGCGTGCACGATAGTCGCCTCCTTTTATCATATCGAAAAAGAGACGAAACACACTATCGCCATCATTTTTATAGTTTTTTGCAGCGTTGATACCGCCTTGTGCCGCAACAGAGTGCGCTCTACGTGGCGAATCTTGATAACAGAATACTTTTACGTTGTATCCCATTTCGCCAAGTGTTGAGGCAGCGCCCGAGCCTGCTAAACCTGTGCCAACAACAATAATGTCTAATCTTTTTCGATTTGCAGGATTAACAAGTTTTAATGATGCTTTATGTTTTGTCCACTTCTCGGCTAATGGACCATCGGGTATTTTTGAATCTAATTTTGACATAACTTAATGTTTTTTAATCATTTAATTGATATAGTGTTCAGACACTATGTTAAAATAACCTAAAGTATATAGGTATTATCGCAAATCCAGTTGCAACAACAACTGCAAATATTAATGCAATGGTTTTCAGACGTGGCAACCAAATATCATTGTTAAAACCTATACTTTGGAAAGCCGACCAAAATCCATGTGTTAAATGAAGTCCTAACAGAATTGCACCCGCAATATACAATAAGCTGTATGCCAGACTACCTCTAAATAGTGATGATACCAAAAGGTAACTGTTTTTCATTGTCTCGCCATTTACTACAATATCGCGATAAAGTGGATCTCCCGTAAATTTCATTTTAATAAAGAAATTCATTAGGTGTAGCGCTAAAAATACGGCTATTAATCCACCCAAAATGAACATGTTACGTGATGCCCACGAAACACCTGCGGCAGTCCGCGATTTTGCATATCCTTTAGGTCGGGCTAACAAGTTCTGAATTGTAAGAGTAATTGTGTATGCAATGTGGATTAAAAAACCAATTGCCAACACAGGCTCAACCACTTTTATTATCGGGTTTGTTCCCATAAAATTGGCAGCAATGTTATACATATTACCCGAATCGTCTATCACAAGCATTAGATTTACGGTTAAATGAACCGTAATAAATGCCATTAAAAACAGACCAGATAGCGAAACCACAAACTTTTTCCCTATCGATGAAGTTAGCAGAAAATTCTTCATAAATTTCAATTTTACGATTTATAGTTTATTATTTTTTATTTCACATTATCACATATACCCAAGAACTATGCCTTTTTGTGTGTGGTATTATTATATGATGTCAGAAATCTATTTCTTAATTAAATTTTGGTGTTTTGGTTTGGCGCAAATATATACAAAAAGCGCAAACAAACTTGCTTATATTATCTGTTTGCAAACATATACAATAAATGCTTATCATAGCGCTCTAAATAGCTAAAGAAAAAATTAATTTTCTTCGCATTTTTGCGAAGAATAATTTATTTTTCTCCGCAAAAGTCATATTTTTGTGTAATTTATTGTGTAATCACATAGTAAAAAATTTTCAGTATGGCAAAATACATTTACCAGCACGAGAACTGGACAGATTTTGTCTGGGAAGAAGAAAAAATTAGAGACCTGTTCGGAGAGGTCAAATATTTGCAAGGGCGACTGAACGGTATATTGAGCGCTGTCGGCTTTTCGCAAAAAGAGGAGACATTGCTAAATACTTTTACGTTCGATATCATTAAATCGTCAGAAATAGAGGGCGAATTGTTGAATTACGAACAAGTCCGCTCTTCCATTGCTCGCTGTTTAGGGATAAATACAGCTGGGTTGGTTCAGTCGGCTCGCCATATCGAAGGGGTAGTGGAAATGATGTTAGATGCAACACAGCGCTATGAAAAGCCGTTGACCGAAGAGAGGCTCTTTGGTTGGCACAATGCCTTATTTCCAAGTGGTTACAGTGGAGTATATAAAATTGATGTAGCATCTTACAGAAAAGGCGAAATGCAAATTGTTTCGGGCGCTATGGGTAAAGAAAAGGTACATTATGAGGCGGTAGCTGCCAAAAATGTAAAAAGTGAAATGGATAAATTCCTAACATGGATAAATCACGAATCTGAAGTCGATGCGTTGTTGAAAGCTGCTATTGCTCATTTTTGGTTTATTATTATCCACCCATTTGACGATGGGAATGGACGTATTGTCCGCACTATAACTGATATGTTATTAGCAAGAGCTGAAAAAAACTCTCAACGCTTTTACAGCCTGTCAAGTCAGATTCTTGCGCAGAAAAAAAACTACTATGAAGTACTGCAAAAGGTGCAATGGAGTGCCGACAGCAACATTACAGATTGGCTTCTGTTTTTCCTTGATTGTATGAAAAATGCGTTGCTATATTCTGAACAAACCACATCGCAAGTTTTGCTTAAAACAATATTTTGGAACAAGCACGAGCGCACACCTATCAACGAAAGACAAAGATTAATGCTCAATAAATTGTTAGATGGCAATTTCATTGGAAAGCTACAATCTTCAAAATGGGCTAAAATATGTAAATGCTCTCAAGACACCGCTATCAGAGATATTAAAGACCTAATTAAAAAAGGAATTTTACAACCCGAAGAAGGTGGCGGGCGTAGCACAAGTTACAAAATTGTTGATGTCACAGCTCCTTAAAAACAGAACTAATAGATTAAAAAACAATTACTGTCTCTCTTGCACAACACTCTGTGTAAAAAGCAACTACTGCTTTTTATTAGTGCTTTACTTGGTGTTTTTGGAGCGGTTCACTTTGTGTTTTTGGAGCGTTTTAATGAGGTATTAATTTATCTCATGCAAGCGGCTTCGATAGCTGCGCACTCAGCCACCATGCTACGGTCACTTCGGCAAACCCAGTGACCGTGATACAGTATAATAGAAAAATTAACACTCCATAAATCGATTTGTCGAAAAAAATAGTTATATTGGGAGAATAATAAAAATTAATCAAAACTTTAAGTCATGAAAAAAATAAAAATCATCATCGTTAGCATATTTGCTTTGACGATAAGCACAGGTGCCTTGGCACAAGCCGTAGGCGACAAATTTAAGGTAGGTGATCTTTACTACCGAGTTACAAGCCTTTCCCCCACAGCAACTGTAGAGACAACCTATCAAAGTGGAGGCTTCCCTCACTGGACAGCAACTGAAAAACCTACTGGAGATGTGGTTATACCGAACAGCATAACTTATAACGGGGTTAAATTTGAAGTTACAGCTATAGGATATAGTTCTTTTATCCAATGTACAAATATGACATCAATTACCATTCCTGAATCGGTAATTACAATCAAACAAGTTGCTTTCATAAATTGCAGTGGTTTAACATCGATTACTATTCCACAATTCTTAACATCAATTGAACAAGCTGCTTTCAAAGGTTGTACTAACTTAATATCAATCTATATTCCTGCATCTGTAACATCAATTGGAGAACTAGCTTTCGGTGGATGCTGGTCTCTTGAAAATATATACTTAGATAGCAACAATACGTCATTTATCATCGAAGACGGGGTACTATTCAACTATGACAAAACTATAATAAAAAAGTACCCTGCAGGCAAGCCAGGAACTTCATACGCCATTCCAGAATCGGTAACTTTAATTGAAGGTGCAGCTTTCGATAATTGCCATGACTTGGTGTCAATTACCATTCCAAAATCAGTCACTTCAATTGGAGATTATGCTTTTGTGAGTTGCTTAAGCTTAGAATCAATTACAATTCCACCTCTGGTTACTTCGATTAATAGATGCACTTTTGGTGCTTGCATTAGCTTAACATCGTTTGATATTCCTGAATCCATAACATCAATTGGGACTGAAGCTTTCTTAGCTTGTTACGGCTTAACATCAATAACTATTCCTGAATCGGTAACATTAATTGGAGATTGTGCTTTCCAAAATTGCAGTAGCTTAACTTCAATTATTATCCCTGAATCAGTAGCATCAATTGGATTGTATGCTTTCAAAGACTGTAGCAGCTTAATATCAATTAATATTCCCGAATCCATAACATCAATTAAAAATGGTACTTTCCAGAATTGCAGTAGCTTAAAATCTGTAACTATTCCTGAATCAGTAAATTCAATTGAAAATTATGTTTTCTGGGATTGCAGCAGTTTGACTTCTGTTACTATTCCTAAATCAGTAACTTCAATTGGAAATAGGGCTTTCCGAAATTGCACCAGCTTGGTATCAATTACTATTCCTAAATCAGTAACATCAATTGGAGATGGGGCTTTTAGTGAATGCAATAGCTTAACATCAATCACTATTCCTGAATCCATAACATCAATTGGAATGGCTCTTTTCTTTGGCTGTAACAGCTTGACATCAATCGCTATTCCTGAATCAGTAACATCAATAGGGGCTATTGCTTTCATGGAATGCAATAGCTTAACATCGATTAAAATTCCTGAATTAGTAACATCTATTGGAAATAGGGCTTTCCGAAATTGCACTGGCTTAACTTCTATTGTATCAAATGTACCAAACCCCGTTTCGGTATCATTAGGTTATGAAGTATTCTTGGGTATTCCTAAAGGCACAGATCCCAATGCTTGCGCACTATATGTGCCAGAAGGCAGTGTAGAACTATATGAAAATGCCGAACAGTGGCAAGACTTTATGCCTTATA
>DAOSIN010000047.1:0-8972 GCA_035366675.1 Salinivirgaceae bacterium
CCCTTCAACAGGCTCAGGACATCGCTCTACAAACCACTGCCTAAACAGCGTTTCTGCCATTTTTTCCAGTGTGGTATTTTGACGATGAAGTAAATCTATTTTATCATCGAGATTAGAAAGAACGGAAGCTATGGATTTTTGTTCGGAGAGAGGGGGAAGAGAAAATTCGTATTCTTTTATTCTTGATGGTGATGTATGCATAATTGATGTTCCACTCGCACTACCTACAATAAAACCTTGGTAATCTCTTGTTCTCATCAACCAATAAAGAAAATCTTTATCAGCATTTTTTGACTTAAATTGTACAAGACCAATTCGCTGATTATGTAAAAAATTAACATTTTCAATCTTAGGAATTTTCGCTGAATATCCAAGAGTATCGCTATCTTTACTAAGGTCTGTCATTGTTACAACTACATCTCCTTCATTTAAAATACATTCACTTGGAAAATCATCCGAATTATAATATTTGAACTTTGTGTTTTTAAAGCCACCGCCAATATGAAAGTTCCCGGGTGTTACAAGAATATTTTTATTTTCTTCATCAGTAATAAAAGCACCTTTGAATGCAAAGCCATGCTTTACTTCAATTAAATCACCCAAGTTAACTTTTTTCCACTCACTCATTTGTTTTAATTTTTGAAAGGTTAGCTAATATAACTTCTGTTATCCCTTCCATTTTGGAGAAGACAAACCACTTTTTGCCCAAATCTTTCAGGGAGGCTCCAAGGTGGTAAAGTTCAACTTTATCCAATATCAGAAAGCGGTCGTGAGCATAGGTAAATTCAACTACTTGTATTGTGGGGTATTGGCTGTTATGTTTGTTTAAGTCGAGTTGTAGTTGTTTGCTTATTTTTTTTGTGTAGATAGTGGCAGAAACGTTTTTATTTCGTTTTGCCAAAAGTATTAACACGGTTTCGTCCACATAGTTGTCTATCAGTATAATGTCGTTTTTTGCCTTTTTGATTAGTTCTGCTACAAATACATAGGCATCAAAAGTTTGCCCATCGAAAAATACACCTTGTTGAAGTTTGTTGTTGTGTTGTTCTAAAGCTTTGAAAACTTGTTCAAATTTATGATCAGTTTCTATCTGTTTATTTTCAATACGATCGAGTCTCTGTTGTAATAATACATTATTTGTTATTAATTTTCTCATTTCAATAAACGCCCTAATTATTTGAATACTTACTTCAACGGCTACTTTTGTTTTTAATACTGCAGAAAGCATTGCGACACCTTGCTCTGTAAACGCAAATGGTTTTGCTCCCCAAAATAACTTTTTGATGGTATCACAAATTGTGACACCATAGAATCAATTTGTTTATCAGTAAGTTCAAACATAAAATCGGAAGGAAATCTCTCGATGTTTCTTTTTACAGCCTGCTTTAGTGTTCTGGTCTCGGTTTGATATAGTACAGCTAAATCCTTATCCAGCATAATATGAATGCCGTCAATTCTGTATATAAAATTCATAATAGTACTGTGACTATGAGCTTTCATATCAATTTGATTTGCATAGTAAGATTGTAGCATGGCAACAGCTTCTTTATTCGGATCGGCATTTTGAACGATTAAATAACATGCATAGCGAGAAAGTTTTACACTTTTTACTTCCCGGCGTGCTGTTTTTCCAATATTTATCATTTCGAAGATATCCTCGAAATGATCCGACACTTGTTGTCCGCTGTTTATACAGGCTTCTTTTGCCCTGTCAATAACCGGTAAGAAATGCCTGAATTCAGAATACTCCAATGCTTTGGATAGATTTCTGGCACTCCAAAATTCATTTCCGTTTTCATCTGTTTGTTTGATTTGTTCAAACAAATTACTATGTTGATTGATGAGTTCTTCAGTCATAGTTTAATATTTTATTTTAGAAAGGTTTTCTAAGATTGCTTTATTCAAACTTGCTTCTTCCTTTAGTTGTTCTTCAAATTCGGCTTTTAGGGCAGTAAATCGTTCTTCAAAATTAAAATCATCGTCTTCTTCGGGCAAACCCACGTAACGTCCAGGTGTAAGCACATAATCTAATTCAGCTACTTTGCTTATTGGAACGGAAGCACAAAAACCGGGAATATCTTCGTATTTACCATCGGTGTTTCTCCAGCTATGGTATGTTCCTGCAATTTTTTGAATATCCTCATCAGACAGCTCGCGGGTACGGCGATTTATTAAATGCCCGAGGTTTCGGGCATCGATAAACAGAATTTCGTCGTTGCGATTACGGAATTTTCCGTTCGTGCGGTTACGGTTCATAAACCAAAGCGAAGCCGGTATTTGAGTATTTAAGAAGAGTTTTGCAGGTAGGTTTACTATGCAATCAATTAAATTATTTTCTATCAATGCTTTTCTTATATCGCCTTCGCCAGATGTTTTGCTTGTAAGCGAACCTTTAGCCAGCACAAAACCTGCTTGTCCGTTTGGTGCCAAATGATAAAGAAAATGCTGAATCCATGCGTAGTTGGCGTTGCCAACTGGCGGTACGCCATATTGCCAACGCCCGTCATTGCGTAGTAAGTCACCTCCCCAGTCGCTTACGTTAAAGGGTGGATTGGCAATAATATAATCGGCTTTCAAGTCTTTATGTGCATCATTCAGGAATGAGCCCTCGTTGTTCCATTTTACCTGAGAGCTGTCAATGCCACGGATAGCAAGATTCATTTTACACAAACGCCAGGTGGTTTGGTTGCTTTCCTGTCCGTAAATAGAGATGTCGTTAACTTTTCCCTGGTGTTCGGTGACAAATCTTTCGCTTTGTACAAACATACCTCCCGAACCGCAACATGGGTCGAAAACTCGCCCTTTATATGGCTCTAACATTTCAACCAACAGTTCAACTACACTCCGAGGGGTGTAAAACTGTCCGCCCTTTTTGCCTTCTGCAAGGGCAAACTCGCCAAGGAAATATTCAAATACGTGTCCGAGAACATCTGCACTACGCGCTTTGGTATCGCCAAGTGCAATGTTGCCCACCAAGTCTATCAATTCACCCAAACTTGTCGGGTCAAGATTTTGTCTAGCATATACTTTTGGCAAAACTCCCTTTAATGAAGTATTCTCTTTCTCGATGGCATCCATTGCATCGTCCACATATTTTCCAATATCAGGTTGTTTTGCTTTCGATAACAACAAGCTCCAACGCGCTGCCTGTGGCACAAAAAAAACGTTTTCGGCTTTGTATTCGTCTTTATCTTCAGGATCAGCGCCAAGCGATATTTCTGTCGTAAGTTTTGCGTATAACTCCTCAAATGCATCGGAGATATATTTTAGGAAAATCAATCCTAATACTATATGCTTATATTCAGCGGCATCAATATTTTTCCTCAACTTATCTGCTGCTTTCCAGAGTTGTTTTTCTAAAGGTTCTTCTGTGGTATTTCTATCTTTTTTTGCCATTTGTTGTTATAACTAACATATAATTTACAGAACAAAAATACAATTTTTCAAACATTTTTATATAACCTGTGCTACATAACGGTTGAATTTAACCAACAAACGCTATTTTTAATAACAAAACCAGCGATACTGTCTCAAAAGTCTCATTTAACAAAAAAAATGGTAAGGTGGATCAGAAGTGTCCAAATGCAAGGCACTGAGATTGAGGGCAAAAGAGCGTACTCGAAGTACGTGACTGAGCCCGAATATCGAAGTAACGCAGCAGTTGGGCACTTATGAGACATCGCCATCAAACTAACTATAAACAAAGCATTTACACTTGTTTCTACAACTCTTTGTTAATCTTATAAATTAATGATTCATATTCATAAAGGTCTGCGCCGTCTCCCAATCGAACAAAAATTGTGTTTTTATTGAGGTCTATAAACATTATTTGTTTCATTATGCCCCGCGCATAGAACTGGTTGGTATATACAAACAAACCCCAATATTCGTCAAAATCTAATTTCCAATATCCTTCTCGATAATTACTCTTTTTATATAGATGTATTTTATAATATGGATATGTTTTTGCATATCGCTCTTCCCAAACTTTCTGAGCCGTTAAAGAATCTGCGAAATACCTGTTGTCAGCTGAATCTAACGCAAAAGCATTGAAACTAAACCACTGATTTTGGTAACCATTATTTTTCGGATTTGGCGTTAAAGTTTCCTTAATCCACTCCGAAGAGACAATTTGGTTGCCTTTAAATTTTCCACCATTTAGGTAAAGTCTGCCTATTTTTGCCAAGTCAACAGCCGTAATGCTCAAGCCTCCGTATGCTTTTACAGATTTGTGTCTTTTATCGTCGAGACTCCATTTCGCCGTATTTTCCATTCCTAAAGGCTTCCAAACTTTTTCTTCGAAGTATTTGGCAAAATTCTGTTGCGTAGCCTTTTCTACAACAACTCCCAATATAGCTGTGGAAATGCTTTCATAGTTATATTTTGTGCCCGGCTCGCATGCAAATTTTAATTTTTTTATCAGTCTAAGTTGATTAGTTCCATAATAGAGGCGTGCAATTTTTGAGAATGGATTAAATCCATAATCCTCATTAAATTTAATTCCCGACCGCATATCCAATAAATGTTTAATTGTAAGCTTTTTGAACATTGGGTCTGCGGAATTAAGTTCAGGAATGTATTTTGTAACAGGGTCATTTACACTCGAAATATATCCCTCGTCAACGGCAATGCCAACAACCAAAGATGTAACAGATTTTGAAACAGAAAAAACAGTGGAAATATCCTCTCTCGTGTAGCCCCTATAATACTTTTCGAAAAGAATGGTATCGTTTCTAACTATTAAAAATGCTCTTGTCCATGTATTCTTTAGTAATGAGTCAAGGTTATGGAAATCAGTGTTTTTGTAATTCCAATTTATATCAAGCGTATCTATTATGCTACTGTCTGCTTTATAAAAATGGAACTTGTTTTGATTTTCATGCAAATCGTATGTATAAAAGATATTATGGTCGTCGATATCTTCGCTTCCATATCGTACTGCACGATACAAAACTGTACAAGATGCTGCTGTACAGAACGTTATAAGTATTAAAAATAGTCGTTTCATATTTGTCAATTATTATAAGTTACGGTATTTTGATCAAATCAACTAACAATCGCAACATTTTTAATTGTAACTTTATGTTAAGTTATATCATTAATACAGCATCCCAAACAACCAAAGTGGAATTTTGTTTTTATGCCCTATTTCAATATTGTCTGCAACAACAAAGCTGTCTGGCAGGTCTTTAATTTGATTGAATTTTTTGTTTTTACCACCAACTTCAAAAGTGTATTTACCTACCATATAATCGCCTTGTGGTGCAAGTACAACATCTGCAACGTCACTCATTTGATTAACAAAAATGTTTCTTAAAAATAGCACTTTTGGTATATATTTGTTTCTTTTAAGGACATTTTTAACTTTATTTTGTTTCTTTTAAAGAGCAAAAACAAAAGAACTGTTTGAAGTATATTACTGTTATTCAATTTATTACAAATATTACCTTTTTTACATATCAGAATATTTTCACTTTACTAACTTTATAAACTTTTAACTTTTAACTTTTAACTAAAATAGCCATTAAGAAATTAAGGAACATTAAGATTTAGGCAACCACAAGGGCCGCCCCTACACCGAATCTGTGATAATCTGTTAAATCCGTGTCATCTGTGTTCCAATTCCTTTCAACTTTACGAGAGACGCCATAATATGACGTCTCTACAATATTCTGACATTCAATTGATTAATTATTAATTGTACATTATTAATTGTTCATTGCTTATTGATAATTGTTAATTGAATCGTTTTTCTTATCTTCACAGTCTGTAAAAATCAAAACTAAAATAATATGAACACACTATCTAAATTATTAAAAATTAATGTATTAGCAGCTATTACTCTGCTTTATATTTTTTCAGGTTGCTCAAAAAAGAGCGTAGAGATGCCGGATGTAATTTCATCGCACACATCTGGAGTAGTATCTGTAAAATCGCCAATAAGGGTTAACTTTCAATTCCCTGTAATTGGCGATGATGAAGTTGGGAAAAATGTTCCCGAAAAATTGGTAACATTCTCTCCAAAAGCTGAAGGTAAAGCCTACTGGATTAGTCAAACAGCATTTGAGTTTATCCCCGAAAACAGTTTCGAACCAGACAAAGAGTATAAATGCAAACTCAACCTGCGTGCTCTGTGCGACACATTAAAATCATCTTACGAGTTTAGCTTCCGCACACTAAGACCCTCGGTCAGCTTTTCGTTCCATCATATATTGGCATCGGAATTTGACAATAATCCGGGTTATACTTTGGTAGGGAGCTTAGTTTTAACCGATTACGTGTCGTTGGAAAACATTCAAAACGTGCTTAATGCTAAAATTGACAAAAGACAACTCAGGGTCGATTATCAGCAAACAACGGGATTAAATATCAATATCACAATTGATAGTATTTATAGGTCTGATAATGAGCAGGTTTTAAAAATCAATTTAGACGGCTCGGCAATTAACGCTAAAGAGAAAAGCGAATTTGTTTTAAATATCCCTCCTGTAAATGAGTTTCGTCATATAGTAGGAAATATTCAGTATCAGCCTGAACCCGTGATTATTATAAGTTTTTCCGATATACTGCAAGCAAATCAAGATTTGACGGGATTAATTCAGCTTAACGGCAAATCGCCATCGCAAGTCGTTGTCGATAAGAACGTTGTACGAATTTACCCACGCATTACCGAATATGGCGACATCGAAGGAGAACTGTTTAGAGGCATACGTTCGGCTAAAGGTGCTACAATAGCTAAAAATCAAGCCTTTAGGGTTCATATCGAGATGGAAAAGCCACAGGTTAGAAAATCGAGCAACAAAATTATTTCGGCTCCAACGCAGCAGGGAGCACTGTTTGAGTTTGAAGCCGCACGCCTAAAAGCTGTCGATGTCAGAATATATCAAATCTTCCAAAACAATATAATACAGTTTCTGCAAGTAAATGATTATCAAGATAATTGGGAGTTAGAGAGAGTTGGTAAAGTTGTTTATCAATCGACCATAAACATTGAGGGTCAGGCAGAAAGCACTCATCAGGGCTGGAGCAAATATTATTTGGATTTATCGAAATTGGTAGAAAAGGAGATTGGCGCACTTTATCACGTACAGATTGGTTTTCGCAAGCAACACGCAATTTGGGACTGCTCAGAGAGCGAGGAAAAGAGCAGTAACAACATGAATGATACCGATTTTTGGGATAGATTCGATGACTACTGCTACGGCGAATATTCGTGGGATTATAGCGATAATCCTTGCGAAGACGCATACTACGGGTTCCGCAGAGCAATTAAACACAATTATATAAGTAGCAATATTGGGCTTATCGCAAAACGTGACGGGAAAAATCAACTTACGGTATTTGCCACAACGATAAATCAAAACCAACCTTTATCGAAATGTGTGATTAAGGTGCTGAACTATCAACAGCAAGTACTTGCCGAGGTTGAAACAAACAGCGAAGGCAAAGCAGAATTTACCGATATGGAAGAGGCATATTTTGTTATTGCCGAAACCAAAGAGGATAGAAACTATTTGAGAATACCGCCATACGAAAGCCTTTCGGTTAGCAGCTTCGATGTTGAAGGAGTAGAGACCCGAGACGGCATTAACGCTTTCGCTTTCACAGAGCGTGATGTATATCGTCCGGGCGATACTGTTTTTGTTGGATTTATAATTAACGATGCTCTGAAAACTATCCCTCCAACCCACCCTATTCAGGTTTACGTAACTAATTCAAACGGGCAACCCGAGTTTGAAACAAGTTTTCAATATAAAGGGGAATCTATGCACAGGATTGATATTCCTACAGCCCCTGACGCTCTGACTGGTCGGTGGACAATCCGTTTTACAATCGGGAAGAAACAGTTTTACAAACGTGTTAGGGTTGAGACCATACGACCAAATCGAATGGAGATTATTCACGATATTGCACAAACGACTCTAAGTCAAAACTTTACTGCAAATATTTTGGTTAAATGGCTGCACGGAGGCTCGGCTGCAAATCAAGATTTCTCTGTCGACGCCGTTACAAGTGCATTCGATATTCGCTTTAGCTCACTGAAAGGATACACTTTTAGCAATCCATATATCGATGAGTATAATGCAGAATGGAACGTTTTGAAAACAAAATTAAACAACGAGGGGAAAACCTCATTTAGGATCAACTTGCCAAGTGGCTTAAAATCATCGGCTTACAAAACAACATATACGTTTAGAGCAACTGAACCGGGTGGTCAGTTTACAACCTCATCGGCGCAAACAGTGGTATCGCCATATAACAACCTGACAGGCATGAAGTTACCCGAACCAGACGGGCAATGGGGACAATTCCAATCTGGCAAACAGTACAGCGTATCGTTGATATTAACCGACTTAGAGGGAAAAACAGTTGCCAGAAATCAGAATGTCAAAGTCAATATCTATAAACGCAACTGGCAATGGTGGTATCAATCATCACGCAATGACTACTCATATATGACTGGAGCCAATATTATTCCAGTCTTCTCGAAAAACGTTAGCATAAACGGCGGAACCGGCTCGTTCGATTTCTCCATTAAAGATGATTGGGGATATTACCAAATATATGTCGAAAACAACAATACAGGACAGGTTGTTGCAGGAATGATCAGAGTTGGCGATGACGGATACTCCGGAAGTAAAACAGGAAAAGATGCTTCGATAATTGAACTCACATTAGACAAAGAGGAATACGCTTTAGATGAGACAATTACACTTACATTTCCATCATCGCAAGGTGGCAAAGCCTTAGTTTCATTGGAAAACGGAAGCGAAATTATCAAAAGCGAGTGGATTGAGACCACCGATAATTATACCACATACACCACAAAAGCGACGGCTGCAATGTCGCCAAACTTTTACTTTAACGTTACCTTTTTACAACCCTTCGAAAAAACTATAAACGACTTACCTTTAAGACTTTACGGTATCGTTCCGTGTAAGGTTGTAAACCCCGAATCGCAGCTTTTCCCC
>DAOSIN010000048.1:0-8952 GCA_035366675.1 Salinivirgaceae bacterium
AAGTACATGACTGAAAAATAAAAAAGGCAATAATAGTTATTATCACATATTTCACCGACCGGTAAATATTTCCAAATGCTCTCATATTAATTGAGTTAAAAGTTTGTAAAGCGTTGCGTTGAGCGTAGTCGAAGTGTTGAAAGCAATAAAAGAGGCTATCACATCAACAGCTACTATTTTGATCAAAACAACAAAGTTATTGCTATCAGTCGTTTTCTTTTAATTGTACCTAATTCGGTATAATTAAAATTTGGATTGGCTTCCCACAAACATAAAAAACAATTTTCATTTTTTCCCACGTCGTGTTTTAAAAATCACTATCAACACAACCACAAGCAACAAAGCTGCCACAGCAATTGCCTGTTTTGTTTTATTGGTGGTTTCTGAGACGGTTTCAAAACTTGTCTCTTCCCGTTCTATAATGTATTTGTTTTCAGATATTAAGGTTTTGGTGTAGTTTAATATGGTGTCTCCATTTTCATAAGCCAACTCATCTAAAGTTAATCTCACTTCGTAATCAGGCAGTACACCGCGCCCCCAAGGGAAAGTATTATTAACAACAGTGTCAAATACAGTCTTAACCATTGGAATTCTGATATCTATATTGGAATTTGGCAATCTTAAATTGGTAAATCTTATTGCTTTTAGTTGATGATACGTTGAGCCTGTTTCCCGACCCACAGTTACACCACGCCGATATTTTTTTAATAATCCTGCAAAGTCTGTCGATGCTGAAAACGATCTTTCATCTGTTAAAACATATACTCTACCTTTATAGTTGGTTATTGTATCGGGCTGAATTTCTTTTCTGTAATATCTGTAAAAACCGTCTCTATCGGGCATTTTGTGATAATCGGGAAACAATATAGAAGTATTGTCTTTATCATTCAAGGAATGGCTAAAATACTCATATCCGCCCCTCTTATTAACTTTCGTGTAGCAGCCAAGATAAAATGGCTCTTGAGCGATAAAAGAGAAGAGTTTGGAAAGTACCGATGCATATCCCCCCGGATTATTTCGCAAATCTATAATAAGATTTGGAATCTCTTTTTGTGAAATCTCTCTTATAATGTTTTCTAAATTTTCAGTCTCAACTTCATTTAATTCAAACGTACTCAACCCGATATATGCAGTTTGCTTATCTAAACTATCGACTAAATATTTTTCTCGATAACGGTTTGTAAGGTAAAATTTTTCCCAGCTTGGAAATAAAGGCACACATGAACCCGGAGAGGTTTTTATGCCTTCAAAATATTTGATTTCGCCGTTATCAAATTTAATATTCAGACTATGGTCGCTTGCCGCATTTTGACCATATAGGAAATAATCTAGATGACCAACTGTCAGCAAAGCAAATTCCGGAACGCTGACAACATATCCGTCTGCAGATCTAATATAGGTTTTTATTAATTTTTTTAGAGAATCGGCACTTATCCCATCAACTTCAGATATCTTCCTTTTATAATACTTTGAATTATCAAGCGTTGTCCGTGTTACAAATAAAGAATCATTAAGCCAACCAAAAGAGATAGCTGCTCTGTATGGATTTTTATTTGAATAAGACTGCGAAAGAATACTTAAATGGCTGTCGCGAATTATATTAATTGTGTTTACAATAACTCTCTCAAAATCACGAATGTGAACCTGTGTGTTTAACTCCTCTTTTTTCGTGGTTACAAACTTTTCAAAATCCGATTCAGAAACATAGTCATAAATATCGGGAATAATCTCTTTCAGCGCACCGATAAACAGATCGAAGTCGTAATTCGCTTCCTCTTTCGACAAAAAGGTTACCTCTTTTGCTTTAAAATCAACAAAACTACTCTTTAAACCAAAGGGAGACATCGGATCGATTGGCTTATCTTTTTCAGTAATGCTAAAACGAATAGCAGGTTTACTAATCTTGTTGTAGAAGTAACCAATTTTACCAATAATATCTCCTGCTTTAACTCTTTCGCCAGTTTTGAAACTTCTGACTGGTCTTATTCCGCTGATATATAATGTTTTGCCATCATCTGCTTTTATCCCCATTGATACTGAAATAAATTTAACATCATAGGTTGATTGCTTGGCAAAAAGCAGTGAATCAGCCTTATAATTTGTTGGTTTCTCTCCAAATACAACGTTTGAACTCAGACTGTTATGATATAAATATTTAAAAAACGAAACTGTTCCGTTTATCGGTGATAATACATTGGTTTCTAAAGGCGCAGTTACTATCAAATCATCAAAAACCTGTTCTTGCTCTATGTAATCCTGTGGCTTGTAGAGGATATCACTCTCGGCGTATCCTTTTTCAAAAAACCAAACGTATTTGTTCTCTTGCGCTGTTACAAGATTGGTTATCTGCGCAAAGAATAATACAAAAAACAAAATTATACGTGATTGTGATTTTATAACATAACTTCCTTTTACGTCGGAGCAAAAGCCATCGGTCCTAATCGTTTTTTTTACATCTCCATGTAAATATTTTTCTATAGTTTTCATACTTTCATTGTTTTAGTTTAGACAAAGGTAAATATAAACGTAATTTGATTTGAAATGTTTTTTGTTACATAATTTAACATATTGATTTTAAATTAAATTTGAAATGTCGAATATACCGAAAAAACACTATTTTTGAGCTTGTTTTGTTTCAAGAATTTATTGGTTAATTCGACAATAAATATACCCTTTATGGTAAGAATATTCCGCAGAATATCTTTTTTACTAGTTAGTTTTCTTGTTGTTTTTTCACTAAAAGCGCAGCAGACAGATAGTTGGATAAACGACTCCCAGAGCTATTTTAAAATATTCAGCGCCACCGATGGTATAGTGCAAGTGCCTGTTGCTGCGCTAACTCAGGCGGGTGTACCTGTTAGTGCCTTTGCTCCGCAAAATGTACAGATTTTTTTCCGCGGTGAGGAGATTCCTATTTACATCAAAGGAGAAACGCATGGAAGCATTGAGTATATTGAGTTTATCAGTCAAAAAAACGACGGCTGGTTTGATACAGGAATGTACGTTACGCCACTATCGCAGACAAATCCGCATTTTTCGCAGGTTACCGATACATCAGTCTATTTTCTGACGTGGAACAACAGTTTCTCAAACGCTCGATATCAACCAATAAGCTATTCGGGCAACAGTAGCACTCCGCAAATAACTGTTGGACACAGAGATATTATTTACCAACAACAAGGCAGATTTTACAGCAATGAGATAGGTCCCGAATTTGGCACCTCGGATGGTTGGTTTTCGTTGCCTGAAATTAGTCTCGGAGGTACAACTTCGCGTACAATTGCTCTTGAAAATAAAGCAAACGAGGGGGTTATTAGATTTAAGCCCACAGTTGTAGGCATAAGCGACGCTCCCGCACCAACAGGGTATAATCATCACCTGCAAATAAAACATGGCACAACAGTTCTTTTAGACACAACATTTAGTGGAAGAAAAAAAATTAGCAGAGAGTTTTTTACCAATGCCTCTGACGTTGGACAATCGCTGATATTGGAGTTTAAAAGTATAAACGATTTATCGCTATCAGTTGATAGAATGGCTATTGCGGTGATAAAAGTGGATTATCCTGCACTATTTAATATTTCTCCGGATAAACAAACACGATATAAAATTGAGGGTTCAAATGAACCGAGAAAAATAGTTTTCTCAGGACTTGCTGAAAATCAGCAACCAACGATTTATGCTCCTAACAAAAATTGGCGACTAATTCCAACTTACACAACAGATGGTTGGGCAGTAACTATACCAGCTTCAGATAACGAACTGATTATTAACGTGTGCGTTACGCCTAGCACAATAACAGCTTCGAAAATTAAGCCAGCACAAATGACTTATAGTCAGATATCTACTGATTTTATAGTGGTAACTCACTCATCGTTAATGCCGAGCGCACAACAGTACGCCTCATATCGCGGGGGATTTGCCGTTGACGTTGATGTTTTATACAATCGCTACGCCTACGGAATAAACGGACACCCTTTGGCTATCAGATATTTCCTTAAAAGTTATATCGAAAGTGGACACCCGAAACCAACATATCTGTTTCTAATTGGTAAAGGCATTGCCTTGGGAAGATTACGAGCAAACCCACAATTGGGAAATTTAAACTTAGTTCCCGTTTGTGGAGCACCGCCTTCGGATATGCTTTTAAACACTCGACTGACAAAAAATGACAAAATCCCTGAAATAATGGTCGGACGTTTGGCTGCCCTCACAAATGAAGATGTTAACGCCTATCTTAATAAAGTAAGAGAGCATGCTGAACGTGAACCATCATTGGGAGCGAAAAATGTTTTGCATATGGGCGGTGGCAACAATGCACAGGAGCAACAGCTATTTGCCGGTTATCTGAGAGGCTACGAAACAATCATAACCGATACTCTTTTTGGAGGATTTGTAAGCACATTTTTAAAAAACAGTTCTTTACCTATTATTGGCTCACAATCAGACAGTATTCGCTCAATAATAGAAAACGGTCCACTTTTGATGACTTTCTTTGGTCACGGCTGGACAGGTGGATTCGACCAGAATATAGATGAACCCGAATCGTTCAACAATCAAGGAAAATACCCATTTATAATAGCAAACTCGTGCTATTCGGGAGATCTTTTCAATTCGGGAGTTAGGACAGTAAGCGAAAATTGGATATTAACACCAAATCGTGGCGCAATAGTGTTTCTTGCTAGTGTACATTTGGGTTATCCCAGCTATTTAAATCGCTACGCACAAGAGTTTTACAAAAATATTGCTTGGAAATTCTACGGCGAAAGTTTTGGGAAAAGCATTCTACAAGCAAATAGAGATTTACTCAACGAGACACCGACGCCATACATGATTAGCAACTGTTTAGAGTTTATATTTCATGGCGACCCTGCGGTAGTACCTGTTACGTGGTCCTTGCCCGACCCTATGTTAGGAGAGAATTCCGTAAAACTTTTTCCTCAAAATGTTACAACCGAGATTGATTCTTTTGCTGTGAATATTATCGCAGCAAACGTTGGAAGAGCACTGTCTGATAGTTTAAGTATTTATGCCGAGCGGTTGTTACCAAATGGACAAGCGCAAACAAAAATTGTTTATTTAGATAAACTTTATTACAGTGATACGGTCATGGTTTACTTCCCGATTGACAGGTCTAATGCTGTGGGAATTAATCGAATAAATGTTATGTTAGATTATTTAAATGAGATTGAGGAGCTTTCGGAAACAAATAATCAACAAACCATAAGTTTTTCAATTGCTTCGACCGATATATATCCTATTTATCCGCTCAATTTTGCACTGCATAGTCAAACTGAGACGGTATTAAAAGCCTCTACTGGCAATCCTTTCGAGCAAGTACAATCGTATGAATTTCAATTCTCTACGCAGCCCGATTTTGAGCCATCAAACACCGTTTCTAAAACAATACAATCTGGTGGCTGTGTTGTTGAATATGAGGTAGAGCAAGAGTTACTCTTTGCTAAGCCATATTTTTGGCGTGTTGCTAAAAAATTGGCGGATACTGAACAGATGGTGTGGCACTCATCAACGTTTGTGAAGTCGGAGACTAAAACAGGTTGGGCACAAATAGCTCAAAGTCAGTTTAGTAGCAATGAGCTTAAATTTATGGAATACAACCACGATAATGAATTACAATTCGTATCAACACCACGCAAACTAAGATGCAACAATATTGGCTCGGCAACTGGCAGCATGGTCAACTACATAAATTTCGATATTGACGGAAACCAAGATTACGGCTCATGTGCAGGTAGTGCTTCAATAGTATTAGTAGTTATTGATTCTATAACCATAACGCCGTGGAAGTCGGACAGAGGTGATTACGGACACATTGATTATCCAATATGTTTTCCACGAACGCGCCCAAACAACTATTTCACATTTCAGGCAAACGAAACAGGTCGCAGCAATATGGTAAACTTCTTGAATAATGTGGTTGAACATGGCAATTATGTTCTGGCATATTCTGTTGGTAATGCTCAATTCGAGACCTGGACAAACAATGATTATCTGGCGTTTGAAACAATGGGAGCAACGGCAATACGCACTATCCCAAATAATTATCCCTATATATTTGTTGGCAAAAAAGGGTTCCCCGATTTTGCCGAAGAGGTCGTTGGCGACAACGAAAACGCAATTATTTCAATAGAAAAAACTTTGACGGGAAATTTCTATTACGGTTTTATGACAACCCCTTGGATTGGACCTGCAAGGGAGTGGGGCACCTTAAACTGGAGTCCTAAAATGTCTGATTATCAAAGCAGTGACAGCGTTTTGTTAAACATTTATGCAAAATCAGCCACATTAGCCGACTCGCTAATAGCTTCGCTAACCGTAAAAGATAGCGTTTATGATATTTCGTTTATTAACAATCTGAAAATCAATTATTTAAAATTCGAGTATTTCACTTACAATTTACTACAAAAAACACCCATTCCACCCAAAAAATTTATGGTCGAATATATACAGTATCCCGAGTTGGCGATAAATCCAAACAGAGGCTACTCATTTCACGCCGACAAATTGATGGAGGGCGACTCTCTCGCCTTGGCTGTTGCAATTACAAATGTTACTGAACAGAAAGCTGACCAATTTCAAGTAAACTACAAATACTTAAAGTCTGATACAAAGGGGTTTGAAGAGAGTATAGTTACAATAGATTCGCTTCAACCCTTTAGTTCACATATTGACACTATTAAGTTTAGCACTTTGCAAAATAGCGGTAATAACTTCTTACAAATTGAAGCAAACTACCCGAACACTAAACTGCAAAGTTTTCCCGAACCTTTTACATTTAACAATATCGGCTGGAAGCCCTTTAAAGTTACACCAGACGACAGACAGCCAATTCTAACAGTAATGTTCGACGGCAGACACGTTATGAATAACGAAATCGTAAGCTCTCGCCCCGATATCACAATAACGCTTAACGACCAAAATCCGTATATACCATTGAACGACACGTCGATATTTGAAATTTGGCTACTCAAGCCCGATACCGAAACAGCCGAACGTATATGGTTCGATGTCGAAATGGCTGCAAATCGCCTGAATTGGTACCCACCAACAGGCTCTCCGAACGAATGTAAAGTGATATGGAACCCCATTTTCGATACAGACGGATTTTACGAACTGCAAGTTAAAGCAAAAGATATAACCGGCAACACGGCTGGCGACAACAGTTACGCAATCCGCTTTGAGGTTGTAAATCGCAGTACCATAACGCATTTGCTTAATTATCCAAATCCATTTACCACAAGCACACGTTTCGCCTTTACAATCACAGGACACAGGTTGCCCGATGAATTAAGGATACAGATTTTCACCGTATCGGGCAGAGTTGTCCGCGAAATTGAGATGTCGGAGCTTGGACCATTACGAATCGGTCAAAACCTAACACAATTTGCATGGGACGGCACAGACCAGTACGGTGACAGATTGGCAAACGGCGTCTATTTTTATAGAGTTATAACAACAATTGATGGCACAAATATTGAGCATAGGTCATCTGGTGCCGACAAGTTTTTCAAAAAAGAGTTCGGCAAAATGTTCCTTATGAAATGAAAGCAATTAGCAATGCTTGTACTGAGCGAAGTCGAAGTAAGCAATTAACAATTAACAGCGTGATTGTTATATCAATAGCAACGACTTTTAAGTCGTTGGTTGGTAGAGTTCACGCACCTATTTTGGGCTTTAGCCCAAACTTAATGTTTCTTAACTTCTTAATGGTTTATTGTTTGTTTCAATGGTTATTGAGTCTGTCGAAATACAAATTCAGTGCACCACATTGTTAATAGCACATTACACATTGATTAAAAATTTTTAATTCATATGAAGATATATAAACTACTTTTCGCATTACAGATAGCCGTCATTACGGCTATAACACCTGCATACGGGCAGCTTTCAAAAATCACAGACGCAATACTCGGAACCGAGCAAGACGCCTTAGAGGGAATGAAAGGAGACACCGTTCAGAAATCCGATTCCCAAACCATAGCAGAGCTAACTGAGGAGATACGGCAGCTTAAACAAAATGAAGCCAGCTATCTACTTGAGTTAGAAAAAACTAAAGGCATACTTTTCGCAGACTCTCTGCACGAGCAACGAAAAAAGGATATTATCGACTCATTAAAGCAATTTGTTCAAGGTACTCCGGTAGTTATTGAAGATGACACGATACGCATTTTTTACACCTCTTATGGTGGTTTTACAGTACCAGTCAGAGCAGCTAACACCGAACACAACATTCGCCTATTGGGTGATACTCGTAGTGTTAAGCCCGACTCCATCTACCTTTTAGAGGTTGATGATGGCGAACAAATCGAAATTATGTATGCCAACAAGGTAATAACATCTGTCTTAAAAGAAGATGCTATGTGGTTAGGAATGTCGTTAGATTCCCTTGCCAAAAAAGATAGAGGTGCCATAGTCAATGTTGTTAAACAACTACATGAAAAGAACAGTTTTATACACATATTAAAACGAATAGGGCTTTTTCTGTTAGTTATTGCCATCCAAGTGGCACTTATTTACGGAACAAATTGGCTATACAGAAAAGTTCGGTATAGAGTAGCAAGATATGCGGAGAAAAAACTTAAACCAATCTCTATTAGAGATTATGAGTTGCTGACTGTTAAAAGATTAACTCAGATCATTATGTTTTTATTCTCCATATTTCGTTATATAGTTATTCTAATACAGTTAATTATATCTATACCCATACTCTTTTCTATTTTCCCGCAGACAAAGCATCTGGCAATGACTCTGTTTGGATATATTCTTACGCCCCTTAAATCAATCTTTGCATCTGTAATAGGCTATATACCAAACCTTTTCACGATTATCATAATATATTACTTGATAAAATTTTTGATCAGGGGAGTGAAATTTTTGGCGAGTGAAATCGAAGGAGAACGTCTTAAAATCCCAGGATTTTATCCCGACTGG
>DAOSIN010000049.1:0-8818 GCA_035366675.1 Salinivirgaceae bacterium
TCTTTTTAAAATTTTACAATTGTAAATACCGATGTTACAGATACATAGTCCAAACAAACAATAGTGAAGTTTGGACTATAGTAGCTGTCCAATCGGTATAAAAGCTCAAAGATACAACAAAGCCAACTTTTTACAATGTATTAGTTGGTTCTGTTTTTATTGAAAGTTGCGGGGCATAAACTAATCCTCAATTATAACTTTATGCTCTGTAGTACCGCTTGTGGTGCGAAACCTAATAAAATAAACCCCATGTGTAAGCGACGATATGTTTATAACATTCTCATTGTCAATTATTTCTGTTTTGCTTAACACTAATCTACCGATGGCATCGTAAATTTCAAAACCGTGAATAGGAGAGTTGCTTTTTATATTAAGCGCATCTCTTGCAGGATTTGGATAGACGGTGATATTCGTTTGTGAAATATCCTCAATTCCAGTAAAGATATAAGGCAAAAAATCTTTCCATTGCCAAGCATTTTCATAGAGTGATAAACTTCCTTCGGGCACATAGAGTGCGCAAGCATTGGGTACATTACCTTTAGGAATACCCGCAAATACACTATATCCCAATCCAACCGAGTCGGGATATGCTATATTAGAGGTAATAGAGATTAAACCATCGCAATGTGAAAAAGCATTATTATCAATAATTTTTACTGATGCAGGAATGGTAATTGATGTTAATTTGTAACAGTTAAGGAAGGCTTCTACTTTAATAACCTCCAATGATTCTGAAATATAAATAGATTCCAAACCCTCACAGTAGGCAAACGCCCAACTATCTATTAATATTAGAGATTCAGGAAGAATAATTGTTGTTAAGCCAGTGCATTCGTAAAAAGCACTCTTGCCAATTGATGTTAGCGATTCAGGAAGAGTAATTGATGTTAATCCACTACAACTTTTAAAAGCACTATTTCCAATTAAAGTGACCGATGGGGGAATTATAATTGATGTTAATCTACTACAGCTATAAAAAGCGCTAGAACTTATCGTATTAACTGTGGATGGAATGGTATATGAAGTTTCTAGTTTACCCATGGGGTAGGCTCTTATCACAGTTTTGTTAAAATTGAACAGTACACCATCTTCGCTACAAAATGACGTGTTATCAGTATCAACATTAATAGCGGAAAGCGAATTGCACATTGAAAAAGCATAATCTCCGATTGATGTTACGGATGCAGGAAGTGTAATTGATGTTAGACTTCTGCAATTGTAAAAAGCATATATTCCAATTGATGTTAAAGATTCAGGGAAATTAATTGATGTTAAATTTCTGCAATCTAAAAAAACACATTCTCCAATTGATGTTATTGGTGTAAAAATATTAACCGTTGTTAAGTTGTGGCAGTAGCAGAAAGTGTGGTTTTTAATTGTTGTTATTGATGCGTGAATGTTAACCGATGTTAAGCCTCTGCAATTACGGAAAGCACCCATTTTGATTGATGTTACAGATTCAGGAATAGTAATTGATGTTAATGCACTACAACCATCGAAAGCCAAATATCCGATTGATGTTACTGATGTTGGAATTGTAATTGATCTTAAACTGTTACAGCCTGAAAAAGACTCATATCCAATTGAAGTTACAGACTCAGGGATATCAACTAAACGTAGGCGGTAACAATCTTCGAAAGCACTAGTTCCAATAGCGGTAACATCAAAGGCAATATCGTTGTAGGTGACCGTGCTAGGTATAACAATGCTACCAGTGGGTTTTTCGTTATCATTCCAATAGGGATAGAATTGATATTGAGAGGCTACATCTACCGTTGCTGGAGTAAGGCTTGTTATTTTATAATAAAGATTGCCTACTTTAAACCTATCGCCCACAGCTTGTGCCAAGGCATTTGTACTCATGGTTAAAGCAACTATGCCGACAACTATGTTTTTAAATTTTTTCATAACTTTTGAAGATTTTGAGTTTAATTCTCTATCTGATACCAATTGTAATTTAAAAATAGTCCAATATTTTTTAAATTTTCACATATCAAGATACAACATTTTTTAGATAAAAAAACGGAGGAATAAATCTCCTCCGTTTTTCTATTAGTTACTTTATTGCTTTACTACCTTATAAGTTTTATGCATTCCGTCTGATATCAGTGTAATATGATAAATTCCGGAATTTAGTTGTCCAAGGTTTATTAAATTATCTCCTGTTTGAAGAGTTCCGCTTAATAAAACTCTTCCGCTTATATCAACCAAACTATATTTTACAGGGATCTCAACGTTTTTAATTTGTAAAACCCCTGATGTTGGAATTGGGAATATTTGAATTTCCCCAAACACTTCATCTTCAATACCAACAAGCGACACATCAATTGTGCAGTCTCCTGTAATTCTAACAGTAGATGTGTGAGTATCGCTTCCCTCTTTACTTACCGTAAGATTAATAGAGTTTGTGGGTAAAACGTCTGTGATTATTGCAATACCTTCTGCATTGGTATTGCAATTTGGATAGTCGCCAAGAACCACCAATGCCCCCTCTACAGGTTCTCCAGTTGTTGCTTTAACAACTACTGTTACAGTGTAAGTTACACGTTCCATTATTATTACTTCGGTTCGGTCTGCTGTTCCTGTATTTGTGGTCCCGGTATAGGTTACGTAATTAGTAGCCGTGCAAGTAAAGTTAACATCGGTAAGTGGTGGTAAAGTAAATGTAGTTTTACCTCCGGATGTTGTTTGCTGACCGTACCCTTCAACTGAGACTCTTGCATTCGATACATTTCCTCCAGTTTCATTTTTTAAGTGGAAAGTAATATCAACGTCAGTTCTTGGAACAGTAACGGTAAAATTAGCGTTGGCGTCAATTAATTTAATTGTCCCTGTTGTAGTTATATGCCCTGTTTTTGATGCTGTAAATGGAATATCAACACCTGCTTCTACATTGTTGAAGGTAGCTTGTCCATTTGAGTTGGTTGTTTGTGAACCATAGCCGGTAAGTGCAATTGACACTCCCTCAACAGGATCAAGACCATCGTTAATTGTGAATGTTGCATTAAATTGGTTAGCAACATTAGATTTAATTGTAAACCTGTATGGGTTATTTGTGGGCGTATTGTTGTTAATTGTTACAACAACCGTGTCAGTTCCGGCAGATGTGGGTTGATATTTAACAACAAACAGTGAACTGTCTCCTGGTTGGATTGTCGATGCAGGGTTAGTAGTAATCGTATATTTACTTGAATTTACCGTTGGGTTTGATACAGTTAGTGGCAAATCACCTATAGAGTGAATATAGAAACTGTAGTTTTTTGAACTTCCAACATTAATTGTTTCATAATCGACTACTTTTCCTCCATTTTCATATGTTTGATTCAAATGTTTTATCGACATAGCTTTGCGATTTTGTGCCATTACTGTAAAATCGTCAACACACCAGTATATTCCGAAGTCTGCCGTGTAGCTCCATTTGAATCTAACATTACCTTGTCCTGCTAATTGTGATGATAGGTTAAATGTAGCTGTGGCTGGAGATGAAAACGATCCAACTGTAGATGTGTAGGCAGCTATTTGTTGATATGTTTCTCCTCCGTCTGTGCTATAGAAAAATCTGGCAGTACTATTTCTATGACTATAAAAATGTTCGAATGATACGTTAACTACTTCATATTCACTAAAATCGAACAGACCAGTTATCATTTGTGAATTTTGAGAATTACCTGATCCATAGTATTCACTATCCAAAATTGCAAATCCGTTGGCTCCTGTTGTTGACTCGAAAGGTCTATTTCTAGGATTATCAAACAACCACACTTTATTGTCTTCTAAACTGTCAACTACTGTAAAACATGGAGGGCAAGATTTACTTCCAAAGTTTTCAACAAACGGAAAACGGTTAACCTTATCACAATCAGTGTATGTAAAAGTTTTCTCTCCAGACGAATATTCTGGAGTGTTATTTTTGCGTGCCCAAATTTTGTAGTAGTGTGCTGTTGCTGCGTTTAGATTTTGATGTATAAGAGATGTGTCTGTTCCAGCGTAAAGTACTTCGCCCCCTCCTGGAATTGTGTTGCCTACTGTGTAATTGGTACCACTTTCGGGTGTTCCAAACATTCCTGTAGGACTGTACGCTAAAATCATATGATTTACGGTTGTATGATTCCATACAACTTGAATTTCAGAACCGCTAAGTGTAGTCGCTTCAAAAATAGTAGGATTACCCTCTCCTCCCATGAAATCGAAAGAGACAGTTCCTTCTGTGATATCTCTTACTATATTGGTTATAGGTCTGTTAGTATTGGCACCTGCCCAAGATTTAGAGCTTGGTATAGATTCGTCAGTAAACGAAGTTTTTTCGCTATAGGGCCAAGCGCAACCATGACTGTTAATATTCCCGTATGATGATGGATTTGACGTTGGATCCATTGTTGCAGAAGCACAAACAGGATACATTTTTTGAGGATGAGTAACATTAATTTGATTACCTGCTTGATTTATACCTGCGTGAATATGATATATAATCATACCATGGCCAGGTATATATGCGTCAAATCCCTGTTTTTGGCGGTTTTCAATAAAAAAATATTCGCCGTTTGTTGTTGTATTTATTTGATAAAAGCTTGTTGCGCTATAAGCTGCATGTTCAATTGTAATTGAAGCGGGTTGATTTAAAACAACAACAGGTGCCCAATTATATATTTTGGTTTTTGTGTATCCATTATGGTGTGCTGGTGTGGCTCCATTATTATTCCACGATCCACCTGCCATCATATCCCAGTCACCTGTTCCAGAGTATTGACCGCCAGTTCCATAATTAGTATCATAGTAGTCGGGGGCACCCAAAACGTGTCCGAATTCGTGGCATATAACACCAATATTGGTAATGTTTTGACCACCAGAGCCTCTTAATTCTGGTGAACAAGAGTATCTTGAAATATATTTGCCGTCTTTATATACTGCTGGATAAAGACTAGATGCGTGTGACCAAATCGCGTTAGCTCCACCTCCTGCCTCTTCCCCATAGCCAGCAAAAATAATATAAACAGCATCAACATATCCATCATTGTCATTATCGTATTCAGCGAAATTAACATCAGGGTCGGCTAAATTTATGGCTTCTCTTACTAATGCATGAGGTCTAATGTCACCACCGCCTGATGTGTTTGCACCATAATAAGCCATGTTTTGGCTAGCAACGTATGGTCCAGCTACGTCAACAGTTAAATTAAACTGATTATATGAGCTTTCTAAGTAATAGTCTTTAACACTACCTGTGGCTCCACCTGTTGAATATCCCACATCATTGAAAAGGGCATTAAATTCAGCTTGAGTTTTAACAAAAGGTCTGTCGGCAAATCCTATTAGTATGCAGATCAATTTGCGGTTTCCAGTTGTTGGAAATGCTCTGCTTGCCTTTTCATCTTCGGCTTTTCTAATAGCAATTGCTTGTTGAACAATTGTCATTTGTTCTTTACTGTAGAACATTTCGGTCTCTAAGGTTGATAAAAATAGCAATTCGGCATCAGACCTTGATTCTGGATCGTGTGCAATCACTTCTGATAAAATTAAATCACCATATACATCTTTTACCATATAAACATAATCGCCGACAGCATTATGTTTAATAGTATAGCCGTCTGTAGTTCTTGCCCAACTAAAATATTCATCTCCAAATAGATAATAGTTTAATGTTGTGCCATCTGATTGGGTCTGCTGTATTATACCCGGATAGGCTGGCACTGCCATCAGGGAATTAAGACTTGACACCCAGACAAATGTCAAGAGCAGCAATTTCATTAATTGTCTCATAGTAATTTGAATTATTTGTTTGATATTAATTATTTATATGTTGTTGGTTTTATGAGCAAAGCGTATCTTAAATCAGCATTTATTGAATGTTACGAACAAAAGAATGCCACAATTTTTACGCCATGCTGGTACTTTTAACGTCAAAAATATAAAAATGTTCTTAAATACACGATAAAATTTGATAAATTATTTTTTTTTAGAATAAATATAAATAAAACTATCGCTAAATTTCAAAGATTGAGATATTGATAAAATAGGTTAGATAATGTTAAATAAAATTCTAACTTTGCGTAGTTTATTGTCTCTACTTTCAATTTTATAAACTTTTAACTTTTAATTCATTTTTATGAAGACATTTAAAAAAATACTGATAGGAGTAGTTATTTTGATTATACTCTCCGTACTGGCAGTGATTATTTACATCAAATCTTTCGAAAAAGACGATTACACTACTATGGAGTCTAAAGTGCAACTAACTGCAGCAGAGTTATACTCTGAGTTCGTTAAAGATGATCTTTCCGCTGCAAAAAAATTCAATGGCGAGGTCATTAGTGTTGAGGGCATCGTTGATACAGTTGAAATAGCTGATGATAGAAGAATTGTTGTAATGTATCTTAATGAAGGCTTATTTGGACCTGAGGGAATCCGTGCCGAACTACACGAGAATGAAACAGATAAATTAGAAAAAGGGGATAATATTATTTTAAAAGGTTACTGCACCGGATTTACTGGAAATGATGTATTGATAGAATATGCTACGGTTGTTGAAAAATCTAATTAAAAATTAAGACGATGATGAAAAAGTTACTGCAAATATTACTGTTGTCAATATTTATTTTGGCAATCAATAGTACTGAAGCACAACGATATATTACTAAAAAGGGTGTTCTTAAAGCCAAATATAAAGCACCACACGGAGAGATGCAGGCTGAAAATAAAATGGTCGCAATGGCTGTAGATACAAAAACTGGAGCTGTTCAAATTAATATCGTAATGCTTTCGTTTCGTTTTTCAGGCCCATTCGCTCAGCAACAGTTTAACGATTACTTTAAAAAAAATGCACACTTCTCTAACTCAACATTTAAAGGAAGTATTACGAATCTTCCAAATATCAATTTTAATAAAAAAGGCAAATACAGCGCTGAAGTTGTTGGAGAACTGACATTTAGAAGAATTACTAATAAAGTTAAAGCAGATGTGCAAATTGAAGTTGAGGATGAAACAGTTTATGGAAAAACTAAACTCATAGTAAATCTATTAGACTTTAATTTTAAATTGCCTGCCTCTATGGAGAAAAATGTCGAAATGACCGTAGAGGGAAAATTGGACAAACTAAAATAGAGAGAGGCTTGTAGTACCAAAAAATAAATAGAAATCAAAATTCCTATTTCCTTTTAACTTTTCTAGAGATAGCGCTTGCGCTGTCTCTACTTTACAAACTTTTAACTATCTCTATGACAATAAAAATGGTTGTAACCGACTTAGATGGAACGTTGTTACGTGACGATAAGTCAATCGATTACACAGACCGCAATACCTTTGAGTGCCTTGGGAAAAAAGGAGTTATACGTGTCGCCGCAACAGGGCGTAGTCTATATTCAATATCGAAAGTTATTTCAAAAGATTTTCCGTTCGATTACATTGTTTTTAGTACAGGAAGCGGTATAATAGATTTTAAAAGCAATAAATTGTTGACAAGCAATGGATTAACTGTTAATCAAGCCGAAAAAGTGGTAAAACTTTTTAGACAGGAAAAACTCGATTTTACACTCCATTTCCCAATACCAGAGAATCACAAATTCTACTACCATCAGGTAAATAGTGATAATTTAGAATTTACAAACTATTGCGAATTTTATCGAGACCATTGTGTACCTGCAGATTTTTCTGAGCCTATTTTTGAAAATGCCTGTCAACTACTATCTATTATGGAAGACAATATTGATAGATTCAATAGTGTCAAAGAGAAACTAACAGAATTTAAGGTAATTAGAACAACTTCCCCTATTGACCACACTATGATTTGGATGGAAGTCTTTCCTCCAAATGTAAGTAAAGGCGATGCTGTTCATTGGCTTTGCTGTAAATTAAATATCAGCAGCGAACAAGTTCTGGCTATTGGCAACGATTACAACGATGTCGATTTTTTAGATTACGCTGGACACGCAAGATTGGTTGAAAACGGACATCCCGAACTTCGTGAACGTTACCACATCGTCCCATCTAATAATTCGAATGGTGTTAGCAAGGCAATACAATCACTAATTACATTAAGTTAAAAGTTAAAAGGTAAAAGTTGAAAGTAGAGACGGAGCATGCTCCGTCTCTTTTTCTAAATGTATCTTTCGTAATTAACAACGACGAACAATTAATTGAATGTCAAGATGTTGTAAAGACATTGTATTATGGTGTCTCTCATAAAACTGAATTTACCAAAATAAAAAACAACCATCAAAACCAAAAATTAAAAAATTAATTAATTTTGCACCCGAATTAAAATCGAACCAGTTTCATGGACGGAGACCCGTATCTTAGTCGTAAAAATTAATATTCTGCGAGAATTACCATGTAATCCTTGCAGAGTGTGTAAGGAGATTATATCATGGTAGAACAAATAACCGATTTCCACGAACTTATCGAAAACAAAGAGTGGAAAACCTTAAAAATCGAGTTGACTCAATTTGATGCATTCCAAATTGCAGAATTTATCGAAGAACTCGACGAAGACGACGACATTATAATGTTTCGTCTGCTTTCAAGAGAACAAGCTAAGGAGACCTTCCAGCATTTACCACACAGCAAACAAGAGAGAATAGTTGACGGACTTGCTAAAAACGTTCGCATGATTTCAAGTTTACTTAACGACCTTGACCCAGACGACCGTACGGCTTTTCTTGAAGAATTACCGGGAACAATTACCCAACGACTAATTCAGCTACTATCACCCGAAGAGAGAAAAATAGCAACCAAACTACTTGGTTATCCCGAAGAGAGTATAGGACGTCTGATGACACCCGAATATGTAGCAATTAAAGAATATTACACAGTCGATCAGGCACTT
>DAOSIN010000050.1:0-8707 GCA_035366675.1 Salinivirgaceae bacterium
TCGTAAAAGCAGGATCAGTCTCTGTTTCAATATAAGTGCCTAAGTCACTAATTTGGCTCTCAGTAATTGAAATGCCAGTTGACTTATCCCATGTCGTAAAAGCAGGATCAGTCTCTGTTTCAATATAAGTGCCTAAGTCACTAATTTGACTTTCAGTAATTGAAATGCCCGTTGATTTATCCCATTCTGCAAATACAGGATCGGTTTCTGTTTCAATATATGTGCCCAAGTCACTGATTTGACTTTCTGTTATTGAAATACCAGTTGATTTATCCCATGTAGAAAAAACTGGGTCGGTTTCGGTTTCTACATAATTACCTAAATCACTAATTTGGCTCTCAGTTATTGAAATACCTGTTGACTTGTCCCATGTCGTAAACACAGGGTCGGTTTCGTTAATTTCACCAATTACAGTTTCAGCTGTTTTAGCATGTAAAGCATAAGGCACACTTAACAATTGGCTTGTGCTTGTAATAGAGTAGTTTGTTCCTCCAGTTGGGTCGGTTTCGGTTCTAATAAAATATAGTCCGTCAGCCCAGTCAATAGTGGTAAAGTTACCACTGAACAGTGTTCCTGTACCAATTTCAACGCTTACCAATCCATTAGCATTACTTGTTGGAGCTTGAGTCTCTGAATAAACCACTGTACCACTTGCTGAGTTTTTTAAAATGCTTATTCGCATTTTAACTTGTGTATTTGCAACTAACTGATCGTTGCTGTTGCGTATAACTGCTTGATAACTAATTTTTTCTGGTGTTTGAGCTAACGTAGGTAAAATGTACAAGGCTAAAGTTGCAAGTACCATGACTGTTTTTTTGAAGTTTGCTTTCATATGTCTTTTGTTTTAATATTTATTATTTATTAATTATTTTCTAAGATAGGGACAAGGCGGTGCGCTGAGCATAGCCGAAGTGTGCAAGGTGAAAGGTAAAAGTTTTCGCCCTGTACCTATTATTTTTTGATGATTTTAAATGTTTTTAATTCGTTGTTTCCTTGTATTACCTTTACGAAATAGGTTGCTGCTGCATAACTACTAATATCAATTTGAGTTTCTGTGCTTGCTAACTCATTTGTTTGTAAAAGTTTGCCATTAATATTGTAAAGTTGATACGATAAATCTTTAAGGTTCACATTTTCAACACTTAACTGCAAGTAATTGCTTGTTGGATTTGGATAAGCTATTACTGAAAGATTTATCTCTGTGACCTCAATTCCAGTTTCTACTGAAATTTCGTAAGGTTGTTGTACCCCATGTGCCACAGAACCTGTAGTTCCTGTGCTTATGGTGTAAACAACTTGCCCAATGGAGTAGCTTACTGCTCCACCGCTTCCTGAAGCATCCCCACCTGTTGCGTTGATACTTGTTTGCGCTTGCAACCCTGTTAGTCCAAATCCTAACAAGAGTATAGTACTTAGTTTTAATAGCTTGACGTTCATGTTGTTATGCTTATTTATCATTATTTTTTAGTTTACGCCTACTCTTTTTGGGTTTCGGCTATCCCTTTTTTTAAATTCAAAATTACTTTTGTCATATGCCATAACGCTTCATAGGTGTAAAATAATTTTCTATATTTTTTCTTCTTTTGTTCATTATTCTGATTTATAGCTTGTTATACATGCATAAAAAAAGCGTGGTACTTTGTCTACGCTGTATCTAAGGTTCTACCAAAACCCATAAGCAGATGTAGAGCAACGACCACGCATCAGCGTGGCGTTTTTGCTTCTTCCCTGCTTATTCTTGAAATTTGGTAGATTTTTAGATACAGAAATCGGCTAAACGCTATATTATATTTTCTTTATTTTTACATATTTTTGGTTTATACTTTTGTTTGGTTTATTTCTTCTTTTCACAAATATAAACATTTGTGAAAAACAATACGCATTCGTAAATATAGGTATTTATAATTTTAATTCAGCTAATTATACCAATTTTAATTTAAAAATTGTCCAATATTTTTAAATTTCACAACTGTAAGTAGCTGTATGTCAGATGTGTAGGCAAAACAAATTATAATGAAGATTTGAATATAGTAGCTGTCCAATTGGTATTACCTGTTTTGAATTGGTCATTTTGATTATGCTCAATGACCGGAGGCTCGTCGCAGACATCGGTCACCCGACTTCCGTCTTTCGACTAATTCAAAAAAGCATAATTTTACGAGTAATGCCTTTGCCTGTTTGTCCACGAATAGCCACCATAATAACTTGTGGCATATTTAGCTGTGGAATAGGAATAACAAGTGAAAGAGGGAGTCCGGGCGATGTTTCTTTAACAACGCTTTGTAGGGTGCGCCCAAGCGAATCGTAAATATCTATATAAATCGTTCTATCTGTTGCACTTACGACATCAATGTTTAGCGTGTTTGACGATTTGTCGTAAAACAGTTTGTTTATTGTAATTGTGTTGTCTTCTGGAGGAGATATGTTTTGGAGTTTGTAAAAAGCCTTGTAAAAATCGGGCAGTCCGTAACCTATATAGTTGTTGGGAGAATCGCAGTTTTTGGCGGTCTCTTTTAGTGCTTGCTTGATTTGTAGAGGCGACTTGTCACTGTAATACTGTAATAAACAGGCTATTCCGCCTGCAAAAATAGGAGCGGAGTATGATGTTCCTGTGCTTTTGTAAAATCCTTCTGCTATGGTTGAAGGTACCCAAACGTCAGCTCCACGTGACATAAAGTCGGGTTTATAGGCGTGAAACGACATTCCAATTGAGCTCCCAGACCAACGAACTCCATCTGAGTCGGTTGCTCCGATGGATAAAATATCGGGGCTATCTGCGGGAAAGTTTAAGTATCGCCATTGGGTATCTCCATCATTTCCGGCACTTGAAACAACTACCATTCCTTTGCTTGCAGCAATTCCTGCGGCTTTTGAGCATATTGCCACGTCGCCGGTAAGGTCGTTAATTGTGTAGTTATCGGCTTGATTGTCAAAAAGATTGTATCCTAATGATGAGTTTAATATATCGGCTCCCAAGCTGTCGGCATATTCGGCACCTGCAAGCCAATTAAACTCCTCTAAACGAGATTCATACGCTGCATTTTCCGTGCGAATTAAAATATAATTAGCCTCCGGAGCAGAGCCTCGATAATTGTCGGGAATTACTCCTGCAAGCAGAGCCAATACAGCCGTTCCATGATTATGGTGACTATAAACGGTACTGCTTTTCGCTACGAAATCGCGAGTTGCTATTATCTGCTCTCTGTTTCTTAGCGAATCGAAGAGTGACAAGGTGTTTACGCTACGATAACCTGCATCTAAAACTGCAATTAAAACGCCTTTGCCTGTCAGTCCCATGCTATGGAGCTTTGAAACACCAATCTCGTCGAGCTGTTTTTCTGTCAGATTGTCATTGTGTGTGGAAACGTTACCTTCGTATAAGCTTGATGAATAGCTGTTTCTCCTTTTACGTTTGATTGTTACTAAAGAGTAATTTTTAATCCAATTTTGAGAAATATGTTTCTCGTATCTTGCTTTTGGTCTTACTACGGCGCAGTTAAGCCAACGTGAGGTGTATAGTAGTTCCTCGGCAATATTTAGTTTAAAAAGTGAGTCGATATAGTTCTGATTTACAGGTAAATCGGTGCTGTCGATTGGAATTGAAAAACGAATGCGGCGGTCGATAGCACGTTCAGTAAGAAATTCGGCAGGATTTTCCAAGCTGTATGGGGTGTTGTTTTTTGAGTCAAAATATATAACTAAATAAGAATCAGTGTTTTGTGAAAAACCTTTGTAAAAAAGAGAAAATGCTATAAACAAAAATATTGTTCTGTACATTGTAAGTTGCTGTTATTTGGCCTTTTGTGGCCCAAACATTTTTCTTTGCATTTCGAAAATTGTTCCTATTTCAATTCTTTGGCGAATAGGAATTGTAAAATCTAAATTAGGATTGTTCGATATTATATCAACCTTTTCAGAGTAAATCAGTCCGTAGCCAGCTGCCCAAATCTCTTGATTAGCTTTCAAATGTATAAGTGAACTGTCGTAGCTGTGAAAGACTTTAAATGTAGAGTCGTAGTATCTGCTATCTATTGTGGAAGGTATGTGTGCTGATACAATTTTTGAAATTTCGTTATTGCCTGACGTTATACAATATATTTGTGAGTTCCATGTGGCACCGTTTTTAATTGGTAATAAAGTCTTTACCATTCTACAGTTATTCCAGTTTTCAATATACGAACCTACGGGGGAAGATAGTTCTCTAACCAATCTTCCAATTGGTATTTTTACGCTATCTCCTTTTAGCAGAGTGTAATGACCGATAATTGTATCTCCAGAATTAAAAAGAGAGTCGGTAACTATGCTTAAGGTGTAAATAGTTGTATCGTAGATGTCTAACGGTGCATCAATTGAAATCTCTTTTACTTCAAAGTATTGTACTTCGTTTCTGTAAAAAGGGAAATACGTGCTGTGATTTGGCGGATTGGGCTGTTCGGTTTTGTTATTGCAAGCCGTTATTGCAATAGTGCTGAAAATAAGTAAATTAAATATATGTTTCATGGTTTTATGCTTTAGCTTTTGTTATAATTCCTCCGCCAACCACATCATCGCCTTCGTAGAAAACAGCTGATTGTCCGGGTGTAAGTGCGCTTACAGGTTTTTTGAATATTATTTCGGCGTAATCGCCTTCGCCAAATATGGTTGCACTTTGTGGTGTACTTCTATAACGTATTTTTACTGTAACATTAAGTCCTTCTGGCGGAATTGTTGTGTATTTCATTAAGTTAATGTCTGTTACGATTGCGCTTGCAACTTCAAGTTCTTCGCGTTTGCCTAATGTTATTGTGTTTGTAGTTGCGTCAATATCAGTCACATAGTAAGGCTCTCCAAGAGCTACGTTTAAACCTTTTCGTTGCCCAATGGTGTAAAATGGGTATCCTTGATGTTTGCCAACAACTTTACTGTTTGCAAGAATAAAATCGCCGGGTCCGATATTTGAAATCTTTTCGGGAGCCATTTCGGTTAAAAAACGGCGATAATTATCGTCAGGTATAAAGCAAATTTCCTGACTTTCAGGCTTTTGGCTTAGACTTACAAACCCTTTCTTTTCGGCAATTTTTCTTATTTCATATTTTTTATAGTTCCCAATTGGAAACAGGGTGCGTGAAAGAGCTTCTTGTGTTAATTTCCACAGAAAATATGTCTGATCTTTTGTTTTGTCAACCCCCGCCGACAGATAGCATCGACCATTTTCATTTTTAATTTGTGCGTAGTGCCCCGTGGCGATTTTGTCGCAACCGAGCTTGTCGGCAATTTTAAGTAATTGTCCCCATTTAATTGTCGAATTGCATATTACACAGGGGTTTGGAGTATTACCAGTAAGATATTCAGTAACAAAATCTTTAATTATGGTCTGCTTGAACTCCTCGCGGAAGTCAACAACAGTGTGGCTTATTCCAAGTTTTTCGCTTAAACGCTTTGCTTCCATAATTGAATTGTCTGTGTGACAATCTGTTAGCTCGGACGTTGAACTTTCTGGTATTGAATCAAATGTACGATATGTAACTCCGTAAACATCAAACCCTTGCTCCTTTAAAAGCATGCCACATACTGAACTATCAAGTCCGCCACTCATGGCTAAAAGTACCTTTTTCATCTTAATGTGTTGTTGTTTGATGTAATTGCTTGTTAAACACTATCTTAATGGTCTTCTTAAAAAATCTAAAGGGTCTTCGAATTGGTTGATATCAGGAAATGTGCCTTTTACTTTCTCAATTTCCTCAAGCTCTTTTGATTTCTTTAGCTCAATTGCAGGGTCGGTGCAACGTCCGTTTTCGTAAGGAATTTCGCTTGTTACTTTTCCCGATTCGCTGTAGTTTTTTTCGATTCCATTGCGCAAGTCGTTTTTGTAAGGAATTTCTGATTCAATTCTTCCGCTTGGATAATATAGCTTCATTGTATCGCACATCAAGCCGTCGCAATAGGTTGCACGCATTCTAATTCTGCCGTCTGAGTAATATTTTTCGTACAGCCCGTGTTTTTTCCCATCTTTATATGGGATTATTTCGTGCAGATTTCCCGATGGGTAATAAAAGGTTTTGCTGATACCATGTAGAACGCCATTATTATACTCCTCTTGTGCAATTTGCATTCCGTTATCGAGATAGAAAATCCAGATACTGTCTTTGTTTTGGTCGCAATATCGACCTCTGCCAATCACGCGTTCGGCGGTATTGTACATTTTTACGCTGCTGTACTTACTGTTATCGTAAAAATATGCTTCAGAGAACAGTTTACCACTTTCGTAGTAACGGGTGAATTTCCCAACAGGCTTATTGTTTTTAAAATATCCTATATAAGCTATTTGTCCGTTCGGGTATTTTACCTCCCAGTGTCCCTGTTTCATCCCGTTGATATCGGTATAATTTTTTATTACATCGCCCGTCTGACCTACGTTTTGACTGAATGAGTTTAAAATAAGCGTTACTCCAAAGATTGGTATTAATATCTTTTTTATCATAAGTGAAGTTCGTTTTTCAAATTACATCTGCTAAAATAACAAAAATACAAAACTTACTTTAAAAGCAATTAACTAATTGTTCATTGTTCATTGCTCATTGTTAATTGCTTAAGTTTTTCCAACATCGCAAAATTATGTTTATATCGTTTGTAATTCTATAATCTTTTGCATATAAGCGATTTAGCTTGTCGATAGTTTTATCGGAGAGTTCCTGCTTTCTTATCATTGCAGGGTTTAGTACACCTTTTTTGATAGGTGGGAGTGTGGCTCTTGTATCGGGAATATATCCGACCCATGTTTTTTTGCCAAGTAGCACACTAAAAGCGTTTGAAATTATTTTTGACTTGTTTTTATAAGTATAAAAAAGTATGGGGTAGGTGATAAGTATAAAGAGCGCGAGAGCAACGTCAATAGTTCTTTTAAACCTTAGGTTAGTAGGTTTAGCAATACTGTTTAATTTAACGTTATATAGTTCATCGTCAGTTTGTATTGAGCTGCTTCCAACTACGGCAATACCATCTGGCGACAGTATTTTGAATTTAACTCCCGAAAGTTCTGTCAGCATCATTGAGTCGATAATTTCCGATGCGCTTAATGTCGATGAACAAAATACGATTTCGTCAACATTGTGTAGCCGTGATATTTCGGACATATCTGCTAGTGAGCCAAGTTTTTCGGTGTCGTCTCTGTCGTTATTTACTCTACCAATAATCGTAAATGCTTCGGGTGAATTACTAATTGTTTGACGTGTTTTTTCAGCCTCTTCGGAGCTTCCTGCAATTAAAACGTTAAGATTTTTAGGTATAATTTTACTGTAGCCTTTTATGCCAATAGCTCCATAAAAAACTCGCAACAGTGGCAAAACATTTGACGCAAAGATTGTTGAGAAGATAATCATTGCACGTGAAAAACGCAACTCTTCGTTTAACAGACTGTAAAACAATAATATAGAACCTGAACCAATTAAAATGCCTCTTAAATATGCTATATTTTTGTAAGGCTTATCGTAACCACCTGAATATAATACAGATACAAGAAAAATAAGTATATATATAGGAACAGCAAATGTTATATAAGAAGGGGGATAACTGCCTGCCGCTCCGAATTTAAAGACTTCCCAAAATGGTAAAACAAAATAGAAGAACAACCATATTAAAATACCATCTATAAGGGGGATTGTAATTGATGCAATTACTCTTTTTAAAATTGCTAAAAAAGCGCGGAAATATATTGCAAACTTGACGCATATAGAAAATATTCCAATCAGGCGGTTTTGGAAATGTTTTTTGAAAAATATCTCCATTGCATTATAAAACACCATTACGTAGTTTACACTGCTTTTTTTGGTGCTTTCCCCTTTGTAGTGGACTATTGTTGTATGGGGGAAATAGTAATTTTTGTAGCCTCCAAGTTGTAGTCTGTATGAAAGGTCAATATCTTCGCCGTACATGAAAAATGTTTCATCTAGAAGCCCCACCTTGTCTAATGCCGATTTCCGCAATAACATAAATGCACCGGAAAGTACATCTACTTCGTGTGTTTCGTTTGGGTCTAAGTAGCTTAGATGATATTTTCCGAAAGTTTTTGATTTTGGAAAGAGCGCGCTAAGACCGAATATTTTATAAAAGGCGGTCATTGGCTTTGGTAATCCACGTTTTGATTCGGGAAGAAAATTCCCGTTGCCGTCAATCATTTTTACACCAAGACCACCGGCTTCAGGCGTTGATTCCATGAAGTTTACGGTCTTAGTAAAAGTATCTTCTTGTACAATGGTATCGGGATTTAATAGCAAAACATATTTACCCTTAGATTTCTTGATAGCAAGATTGTTAGCCTTGGAAAATCCCAAATTTTCTTTGTTCTCAATTAGTTTTACCTCTGGAAATAGATTGCGAACCATTTCGCAACTATTGTCATATGAATTGTTATCGACAACAAATATTTCACAACTTATGTCTTGAGACGCCTTTCTAACCGAGTGGAGACACTGCTCGAGAAAATATCTTACATTATAATTTACTATAATAACTGAAAGTATAGTATTGTCCATTTGGGCTTTTTAGTATAATAGAAACGCAAAAGTATAAAAAATATGCATTCTATTTGTAAAATTTGTATTAATACCGACTGGACAGCTACTATAGTCCAAACTTCACTATCGTTCGTTTGAACTATGTATCTGTTACATCGGCATTTACCATTGTAAAATTTTAAAAAGATTGGACTATTTTAAAATTACAATTGGTA
>DAOSIN010000051.1:0-8704 GCA_035366675.1 Salinivirgaceae bacterium
TATTACCGCAACCGTTGATAAGTACAAAAATAAATCCCAAAAGTAGTAGTTGTTTAATATTCTTCATAGTGTTTATTATTTTTTCTTGCTATTAATGAGATACAAAAAAACATTAAAATGACGTTATAACCGTTATGGTGTTTCCGAAGTGTTGAAATTCGGGAATGAAACGGAATATAAAGCAATTAGCAATGAACAATTAGCAATGAATAATGAACAATTAATGGTCTGAGCACGTCGGAATGATGTGACTATTTAGCATAAGTAGCCTATGATGTTGGCTTAGATAAACCCAGCCACCGTAAACGGTCGCTGAGCGGAGTCGAAGTGACCATTAGCATACTTAAATGACTTTACTTTTTAACTCAATTAATTATATTTGCCATATATAAACTTGTCGGATGCTTGCACAGAGATATATCTTATTGTTAATCATAGCTTTGAAGTTGTTGATAGCCACCACGACGGCACAAAGTTTATCAAATTTAAGGTGTATAGAACTGCCCGCTTCTCAAAGCTATTCGTTTGATACAGCGACAGTTGTTCCCAATTCATTTATTATATATCAGAACGATAAAATTTTATCCGATTCGCAGTTTACTTTTTCGTCAGAAACCAAACAGTTAAATATTAGTGGATTAGACTCAAATAAAACTATACGGATTTGTTACAGGGTTTTGCCCAAAGAGATTACAAAGCCGTATTTTGTAATGGATCCACCAGAAGTAATTTCAACACGTAGTGCTTATCAATTTCAGTTTGATAACAAACAACCAACTGATATTCAGTCAACTTACACCCAGCTTGACAAAAGTGGGAGCGTAAGCAGAGGTATTTCAGTTGGAAATAATCGCGATATGTCGCTTACTGGTGGGCTTAACTTGCAAATGTCGGGAAAAATTGCGCCCAATTTGTGGTTAGCAGCTTCGTTAACTGATGCCAATATTCCTATTCAGCCCGAAGGGAATACTGCGCAGCTAAGCGATTTCGACAAAGTATTTATTCAGATATACAACAATAAAATTAGTGCAACATTAGGCGATTATCAACTCTCTATACGTGAAAATCCTTTTTTGAAAGTCGATAAAAAGCAACAAGGTTTTTTATTTGAAGTCAAACCTCAAAAACGCGATAGCTCAGAGTTCATTTACAGCGGATTATCATCAGCTTCGGTCAGTAAAGGGAAATATCATCGTCAGACATTAGTTGCAATTGAGGGCAATCAAGGACCGTACAAGCTCTATGGAGCTAATAACGAGCACTTTATTATTGTAATTGCGGCATCGGAGAGAGTTTTTATTGATGGCGTTTTGTTGGAGCGCGGAGAGAATGGCGACTACGTTATTGATTATAATGCCGCTGAAATAATGTTTACTCCACGTTGCCCTATAAGTAGGCAATCGAGGATAACCGTTGAGTTTGAATATAGCGACAGGACTTATGCCCGTTTTGTGGCTGCCCATGTAAGTAAATGGGAAAGTAACCGCACGCTCTTTTCCGTAGCCGTGATGTCGGAGAGCGATGCAAAAAATCAAACCTATGATGTTGATTTAAAAGACGAATGGCGAACTCTTCTCGCTGAAATAGGCGACAATATTGATTCGGCTTTCGTGATTAATGTTCACGAAGAGGAATACAATCCAGAAAGCGTTCAGTATGCGCTCCAAGATACCTCATATCAAGGCGTTGATTATCAAATATATCGATATTCGGTTAATAAGGATAGTGCACGTTATAGGGTTGGTTTTTCGTATGTTGGCGCAGGAAACGGTGATTATGTTTCAATAACCGGATATATTAACGGAAGGGTTTACAGATGGGTTGCTCCCGAAAACGGAGTTAAGCAAGGCGATTATGAGCCTATCACGCTACTAGTTACACCCAAAAGTAAACAGAATATTGCTCTAAAGGCTGAACACAAATTAAAAAAGAACGCGAAGATTTACTCAAACATAACTTATTCTAATTCAGATATTAATACCTTTTCAAAAAAAGATAGCTACGATAATCACGGTGTAGCATTTGTCTCAGGAGTTCAGTTCGGAACAGATAGCTCGCGATGGTCGAGTAGGGGCGAATATCAGTTTGTACATAAGTATTTCGAGACTTTTGAACGCTATCGCACCACTGAATTTGAACGCGATTGGAATATCGAAACAGCTTCAGAGCGTGCAAATGAGCATATTGCCACACTTGGAGTGCGGTGGAATAATAAGCAAATCGGGGCAGTTGAATATAACGCCGAGGCTTTGGCTCGTGAAAATATTTACAAGGGAATAAAAAATAGCCTACTTGCTAATATCGATACCAAAAGATTTATCGTAAAAACCAATTTGTCTATAGTCAACTCAGAGAGTGATTCTATTAACAGTAGGTTTGCTAAGGCTGATATTAAGACAGGTTATCTAATAAAAAATATTCTTTCGGGGGTAAAGTTGCAGGCGGAGGAAAACTATAGAACAGTTAACAAATTAGTGTTAGACCAATCATCATTTAGGTTTTATGATGCTGCATTGTTTTCTGAAACCAAGGGGACCAACTTGTTTAAAATGAATATATCAAGCGGAATTAGAAACGATGAAAAATGCTACAACAGCAGTTTTGAGGGGCTTACAAATGTAAAATATGTACAATCGGAATTTATTTTAAATATTTCTCCTACACACAGTTGGGAGTTTATGGCAAATTATAAAAACATTGAGCCTCAAAATCCTGACTATTGGACTGATATTAAACCAGAAAACACTTTGGGAGGTAGAATTACCAATCGTATCTCTTTGGCTAAGAGAGCAATATCATTATCAAACTTTTACGAAATTGGTTCTGGTTTGGAATCAAAAAAGGAGTATGCTTACATGAAAACAGTACCCGGCGAGGGAACTCATATCTGGCGTGACCTTAATAATAACGGTATTAAAGAGTTATCGGAATTCGAACTTGCCCCGATTGCTGCTGAAGCTGACTATATACGATATTTTATCCCAACAGACGACTATATGAACGCATATTACTGTCGCTATCGTGGCAATATTAACATTAACCTTAACAGGTGGCAAAATAGCGATAAAAAACTTGTTAAGATTATTGCAAAGCTATCTAACCAGGCAAATTTTCAAGTAAATCATAAAACCATCGACAACAGATTTATCTCTTACGGAAATCCATTTTTTGTGCCCAATTCCGATTCTGTAATGTTGTCTAATCAACTATCCGGTAGAAATACACTTAGTTATGGTCGTTCAAATGCACGTTGGGGAGCCGATTATATTATTAGCAAAACTCAGAACAAACAAATGCTTGCAAGTGGTTTCGAAACGCAGACAAGTGAAAATCAATCGGTTGTTTTGCGTATCAACTTCTTACAATTCTTTACTGTTTTAAACGAAGCTGCAATGCAAAAGTCGGCGTACAACTCACAGGCATTTTCCTTTAAAGATTATACCATTGGCACTATAAGTGATGAAATTAAAATTGAAATAAATCCAAATATTGCAACACGATTTGAGGTAAAATATAAATATGCCGATAAAAACAATGATTTAAGTTTAAATAGCGTCGAAGCTCACAATTTTACCTTATCATTTCAATATTCAAAGGTGCAGAAGGGTAATTTTAACGTCTCAGCAGGCTATGTTCACAATAATTTTTCGGGCAATGCAGATGACCCAACAAACTTCGAGCTTTTAGAGGGTTACCAGATTGGCAAAAACCTGACCTGGCAGTTGGGCTCAATTGTCAATCTTTCTAAACATTTTCAGCTAACTTTACAATATCACGGACGAACATCTCCCCAAATAAAAACTATTCACACTGGTACAGTAATGGTTAAGGCTTTTTTTTAATTGCCGTGTATCAATAAATTACGTTAACAATTCCCTTTTTTTTGACCTTTCGACCAGATATGGTGTATTCTGCTTGCCAAATATAAGCTCCTTTAGGTACAAGACTTGCATTATACATGCCGTTCCATTTTCTATCAACACTGTGAGTTATAAAAAGAGTAGCTCCTTGTTTGTCATAAATTGTCATTGTAAATGTCTCAGGATAGAAACGAGCCACTACAGGACCAAAGGTGTCGTTAATACCGTCCCCATCGGGAACAAATGCGTTGGGCCATAGTAGATCATCGAGAAGTGTAATGCAAACAACATTGCTAAATATTGATAGTGTATCGTTTGTTGCGTGAATATAAAAGCAAATTTTTTCTGCTCCTCCTGCGTCTGATTCTATGTTGTATCTATAGGTGTTTCCAGATGTAAAACTCTCTATTAATTCTACTTGTCCATCGTCCTTAAATAGCTTATAATTAAGCCCTGAAACAGAATTAACGCTGCTCCATTGTAATATAATATCATCGCCAGTATCAGAATGTTTTAAAAGGATTGATTCTACCGCTAAACTATTGTCGTACTCGGTGCCACAAATATCAATAATAGCTGGTTTGAAAAAATATATCTCTTTTGTTGATTTGACTGTAAATTTAGCTGCGCCTGATAAATCGGGTTTAACAGAAATTCGATTATGAGGAGTGTTCAAATTGTTTCTGTAAGTATAAAGAACAGCGGAGTCAACATCACGATAGATACCATTTTTAACTTCTACGTTAAACACTTTGCTAGAATTGTCGATTATAGAGATAGACGAATTTTTTGAAATATTGATAGTGTCTGCTGTATAAGGGCGAAAAGCAGAGGTTGAGCTTCCTTCGTCCCACGTTGCACGAACTGCTATTAAATGCGACTCTCCTCTAATAACAGACGTTGAGCCATGATTGTTATTTTCATGGTTTCTGTTGTCGATATCAATACCATTTGATATGCAAATAGTTGAATATCTTATATTTGTTGCTCCAACATAGCTACTCCATGATAAATCGACTTCCTGTTGACATAAATGGAAATCCCCGAAATCGAACGTAATGAAAGAGTGAGGCAGAGACATTCCCGAAAGACTATCCGTTGAGCTCATTGAAGCGATCGTGTATAGCCAATTTTCATTAATTGGATCAACATTTTTATCAATATAAATATGTGGAGATGAAGCACTAACCGTATCAATGGCGATATAGGCAAAATCTTGAGCTGTTTTCCTATAAATTACAAATCGAGTTATACTAACGTCATGTTCCACATGCCAAGCCATAAGTACCTGATTATTAGAAGCTACAGTTACAGAGTCTATTGTTGGTATAGGAATTGTTTGCGATTTCAATTTTATTGAGCTGAAAAGCAGACACATCAACGAAAAACATAAAACTTTATAAATAAAGCTATGCCTCAAATTAGTCTTTATAGCCATGATTAATTTATTCATTGAATTGGTTTTAGTCCCAAAGATATAAAAACAACTATTAAAAAAAGATAGCTTGACGTAATAAATTGGGTACAAATAATTATTTTTGCAGCATAAAAGCCACCTTAGCTCAGTCGGTAGAGCAGGTCATTCGTAATGATCAGGTCGCGGGTTCGAGTCCCGTGGGTGGCTCTACGGCAAAATTGAAAAACCATTCCCTTTAATGTTCTCGTGCAAAGCAATACCTTTTTTGCTATTTTTGTAAACGTTAATATATTATCTGTTTTAGTGTTATAATCGTTATCGAGACCCTCTCTTTATTTTTTGTAAAAAATATTATGCCCAATATTTTAAAAAATGCCGCAAATAATTACAAATCAACCAGTCTTGCGAACAAGTTTAGGCGCAGACGGTTTAAATTTTTTTTGGAGTTAATAGATGAATTTCCTCGTCCCTTAAAGATTATTGATATTGGAGGGACGGAAAACTATTGGGAGCAAATGAATTTTTCTGATTCTGACGACATTACTATACACTTGGTTAATATAAGTGGAAAAACTCCGACTAATAAAAATATATTTTTTATCAAAGGCGACGCTTGCAATTTATCGAATATCGAAGATAAATCATTCGATATTGCTTTTTCTAATTCTGTAATTGAGCATGTTGGCAATTTTGAGAGGCAGCGCAAAATGGCTGATGAGATGCTTCGTGTATCGAAAGTTGTTTATTTACAAACACCAAATCGCCTATTCCCCATTGAGCCACATTTTTTGTTTCCCTTTTTTCAGTTTTTTCCACTAAGTTTGAAAGTATGGTTAATCAGACACTTCAATCTTGGGTGGTACAAAAAAACTCCAGATAAAGAGAAAGCTCTAAAGATTGCAAATTCTACGAATTTACTCAATTACAGGCAATTGCGAAAGCTGTTTCCCAATGCCAAAATAGTAAAAGAGCGTTTTTTTTGTTTAACAAAATCTTTTGTTGTTATTGATAATCAGGTGGTTTAAACAGTTTTAGGATGTTTGTTTTGCAAAAAAATCACAGGGCAAAAAAAGGACTGTCTTAATAGTAAAGACAGTCCCTGATTATAAAAAAATTATCCTTTGTTGTTAGAACCTAAGACATGAACTATTTTATGTTTATAAAGTTCTTTTAACCTTTCACGAGCAGGTCCTAAATATTTACGTGGATCAAATTCAGCGGGTTTAGTTGCCATAACTTCGCGTACTGCTGCTGTCATTGCTAAGCGTCCATCTGAGTCGATGTTAATTTTACATACAGACGATGTTGCTGCACGACGCAGTTGATCTTCGGGTATTCCGATAGCATCTTTTAAAGCACCACCATATTTGTTGATTGTTTTAACTAAATCTTGTGGAACTGACGATGAACCGTGTAAAACAATGGGGAATCCCGGTATTCTTTTTTCTATTTCTTCAAGGATGTCAAAACGTAATGGAGGTGGAATTAATGTTCCATCAGCACTACGGGTGCACTGCTCAGGTGTAAATTTATTTGCTCCGTGCGATGTTCCTATTGAAATTGCCAGAGAATCGACTTTCGTTTTTTTAACGAAATCCTCTACCTCGTCTGGGTTGGTGTATGTATGGCTATCCGCTTGAACGTCATCTTCGATTCCTGCCAAGACTCCTAATTCTCCTTCGACTGTAACATCGTATTTATGGGCATAATCAACAACTTTTCGTGTTAGAGCAACGTTTTCATCATACGGAAGATGTGAGCCGTCGATCATAACTGAAGAGAATCCCATTTCGATACAGCTTTTGCATAACTCGAAAGTGTCTCCATGGTCTAAATGTAATACAATTGGGATATTGTGCCCAAGTTCCTTAGCATACTCAACAGCACCTTGTGCCATATATCTGAGCAAAGTTTGGTTTGCGTATTTGCGCGCCCCTGACGAGACTTGCAAAATAACGGGTGACTTTGTTTCAACACAAGCTTGTATAATAGCCTGCATTTGTTCCATGTTGTTAAAATTAAATGCGGGTATTGCATATTTCTCCGCAATTGCTTTGGCAAACAACTCTCTACTGTTTACCAATCCTAATTCTTTGTAGCTAATCATAATGATATTGGTTTATATTGTTTGAAGATTATAATTAAAAAAAGTTCTGCAGTATGGTTAACTATGAAACAATACAAAATTAAGAAAAATCTTTACATATGCAAGATTAATACTTTATATTTTTTGGACATAGTCTTAATAAGAGATTGTTTTTCGGAGCACTAACCTAACGGTGGCTGAGTTTATCGAAGCCACCATCGCAACTTATTGAGGTTGCTTCGATGGTTATTGAGTGAAGTCAAAATACAAACTTAGCAACTGCACACTAGATGTTATACCGATTGGACATCTACTATAGTCCAAACTTCGCTACCGCTCTTTTGGACTATGTATCTGTAGCATCGGTATTTACAATTGTAAAATTTAAAAAAGATTGGACTATTTTTAAATTACAATTGGTATTATATTCGCTAGTGTCTTAAAAACACACACTTTTTAGGACACTACCCGATTTAGCAACAAACTCTAAAGTATCACAAAAAAGCCGGCTCAATAGAACCGGCTCCTATAATTTTATTGATAAATGGTAGTATTAATGTTAATATGACCAAAGGTCTTGCTCCATATTGAACAGCTTGTTTTTTATATTTTCTCCTTCCCAAAGACCATACAAACCTAACTCATAGTCTCTAATAGCTCTGTCGCTATACACGTTTGATTCGCGGAAAATATAACTGTTGAAAAATCTTTTAAAGAAAATATCGTCGAAAGTTCTTTTTTCGGCGTCATTCTTTGAATTAAACACAGAATATTTTGCCATGATTGGTCTGAATTCGGGGAAATAGATCCAAAATGGGTTTGACATTCTTATTTGTGCTTGTTGTCCAGTTGTTTGCGATGCATAATCTACGGAGAAACGTATTGCCCCCATTCCAATAATTCTAACTTCAATTCTTGAACGTTCTTTGTTAAAAAACCAGTCTTCTTTTATCAACCACTGCAATACTTCTTCTGGAGCAACTTCTGATGGAGCAGTTGGATCATTCGGATTTACTCCGAATTTTGCTTCAACATCAGAGATTGTAAGTACTTTCTTGAAATACTCGTCTTCGTAAAGTTGTAGAATAGGAATTTTTTCAGTTTTGGGATTTAAACGAGGGCTGGGGGCTTCAACTCCTTCAACTCTATCGGTTTGCTCATCAAGAAGACCTTGTTGAGCTCTGAGTGCCAATACAGCTAAACTCATACGATCTTCAATTGGAACTATAGGGAAGTAAAGAGGATGATTTATTTTTTCGCGCATATCAATTATACGCCAAATTCTTTTCTTCCACATCACGTCAGACTCATGAAGAAAATAGTATGGAATAGGCTTACGTG
>DAOSIN010000052.1:0-8663 GCA_035366675.1 Salinivirgaceae bacterium
AGAATACTCAGTGACCGTTAACGGTGGCTGAGTTTATCGAAGCCACCGCTTAGGAAATTATGTTTGGTTGACTTTAAGGTAATTAATCAACTAAATTTCATTCAAAAAGTCAATCGCATTTTGCAAAGCCGATTTTGCAACGCTATCTTGTTCATTTTTAATTACTCCACGCAGGTCGGGCAAATAGTATGTAAATTCTGAATTTGCTATGTACTGAGCAGCGCGTGCGCGCACTTGTGGCGATTGATCATAAACTAATCCTTGCACCCACCTTTTTGCATCCCATGAGATATTTTTTTCAAGCCAATCGAGTGCCGCAATTTTTTCTTCGGGAGTACTGTAAAGAAAGGTTCTGAAATATTTCGACTCCTGTCTTAGCATATCAACAGAGAATAGGATTTCGGCTGTGTGTATTTCAGGTCGTACTGCGTTTTTTGAATATTCTACAAACTCTTTGTTGAGTGTCCAACGCACCATACGCGGAATTAGCCAACGCATACCCGGTGTGGCTTCTGGGTGTGCAATGGTAGAAAAAACTCGCCCTTTTCCAAACTCATTTCCAATAAAAAAAGGTTTGTTATTAGTCATATCCTTTGGTGCGTTTCCTTGTTCATGCACGTCGCTTTCCATTATCGCGAATGTTTGATAAGTTATGGTGTCATTGTCGGCTTCAACAAAGACTGGTCCTTCGTAGTAATAGACAAAAGCGGTATCGAGATTTGCAATTTCTGTAAAAATGGCTTTTCCCTCGTCTGTAAGAGTGAATTTTGCTAATCCATGTCCGCGATTATCGTGCTCAATATCAATAGCTTTCGCACCGTTAATTGCCATGCATGAATATTCAGGAGTATTTGAAAAAAGATAGGCACCTGCACAAATCCCTACAGCACCGCCACCTGCGCTGACAAAATCTTTGATTTTAGTCATATTTACATGACCAAGATTTAGATACTGTCTGCTACCGCCACCGCCGGGCACAATAATAGCATCTAATGTATCTAAACAACCGCTTGCAATGTCGGCAGATGTAATAAAGTATGGAACCATCTCTTTATCAATTCTAATAGCCTCCATTGTCTCCCACTTGCATGTCTCAGAGCCACCATGTCCAAAGAAAATACCGACTTTAATTTTAGTTATCGTTTCAATTTGTTGTTGCTTTTGCCCTGCACATCCGACAAAAAATTGCAAAACTGCAATTAGTGCAACAACTGAAGTTGCTTTAAAAATAAATTTTTTCATAAGTAGTAAAATTTTAGGTTAATTTCCTGAATATCAAACAAAGATAGTTTTTTTAGGTAACAAAAGATAGAAACAGTGTATACACTAGAGAAATTTGTGTTATAATGTAGCGGATAATATGCACACGATTTCTAATGTTAAAGCTTTAGAAATGGCTCTTTCAAAGATTCCGAAAGAAGAGTACATAAACTTAATTTGCCACTCTGACAGAGATTCTCAGTATTGTAGCAAAGAATATACTAAGATTTTGAAAGACTGTCAGATAAGTATAAGTATAGGTAAGACAGCACATGATAATGCATTTGCATAAAGGGTTAACGGCACAATTAAAAATGAGTATTCTTCGTTGTAATTTAAAGAAAACGTTCTAAATTTGGATACCCAAGAAAGACCGAAAGTAATTATTTATGCCGAAGGTGACTTTAGCCCAAGAGAAGAACTTCAGGCTCATAATTGTTCGATAGTAGCATGAAAAATAAACTAAATTATAAACCAAAACGGTCAACCCTATTTAGGGAAGCTCAGTAAGCACTCATTGTATATTGTTAATTGCTAATTGCAAATATTAATTAATTTTGCACCGTCAATATAAAAACCATTTTTAATGTACGCTATTTCAACCGAGAATGTAACAAAAACATTTATCAATCACAGAGCTTTAGATAATGTCTCCATAAACGTGCCCAAAGGAACAATATTTGGATTGTTGGGACCAAATGGTGCTGGGAAAACAACACTAATTCGCATTATCAATCAAATTTACGCTCCCGACAGCGGGATTGTTAAAATTGATGGAGAAATTTTATCCCCAAAACACACTGCAAATATCGGTTACCTGCCCGAAGAGCGCGGACTGTATAAAAAAATGAAAGTAGGAGAGCAGGCTATCTATTTAGCCCGATTAAAAGGACTTTCACGACACGATACTTTAAAAAGGTTGAAATATTGGTTCGAAAAGCTTGAAATCCAGTCGTGGTGGGATAAAAAAGTTGAAGAGCTCTCAAAAGGTATGGCGCAAAAACTCCAGTTTATTATAACTATAATTCACGAGCCTCAACTACTTATTTTCGATGAACCTTTCAGTGGCTTCGACCCAATTAATGCAAGTCTTTTGAAAGATGAGATGTTAGAGTTGCGCGAAAAAGGGGCAACAATAATTTTCTCAACCCACAATATGAGCAGTGTCGAAGAGCTTTGCGATGATGTGGCACTTATCAACAGATCGAGAAAAGTTTTAGAGGGCAATGTCGAGGAGATTAAGGAACGGTACAGAACACACTCATATAAAATAGATTACGTTGGCGATTTAAACCAAGCCGCAAACGGAGAAGGTGTTTTTGTAATTAAAGAAACAGAAAAAGTAGGAAAATATATGAGAGCCGTAGTGCAGACAAAAGAGACAACAATGCCCAACGATTTGTTAAAAAAGCTAATTCAGCATGTCGAAATACGTTCGTTTAACGAGATACTACCATCAATGAATGATGTCTTTATCAGGGTAGTACAAGAAACCATGCCCAATAATAATTAATAAACCCGAGAAAGATGAGCAAAATATCAAATATAATTCAACGCGAATATCTTACACGAGTTAGAAAAAAATCATTTATCGTAATGACCATTCTGGGTCCAATCCTTTTTGCAGCAATGATTATTGCTCCTGCATGGATATCTACACTCGATAGTTCCGATGAACGTAAAGTGGCAGTTGTTGACAGTAGCGGTATTTTTGACTATACAAAAATTCTAAGAGAGGTAACCCTACAAAATACCCACAACCTTAAGTTAGAGATATTTAAGTTAAACAGTAAATCAGGCGATTACGCCTATCTCTTTAAAGAGTTGGCAGACAGATTAGATGCAGTTGTTCTCCAGCGCGATGAAGATATGGCGCAGAATATCAAAATTACACTAAAAGAGACCTTGGAGACATTAAAGCAAAACGAAATATTGTCAGATGAGCAGTTTGAAACTATTTACAACAGACACGCAGAATATTACGATGCCCTTTTGGTTGAGTTTGAGAGCATTAAAGGACGTATTCCCGATGACGACAAAACCAAATTCACTTACGTTGATATATCTTTAGAACAGATTAAACACGCACTGAAAGATAATATTTATTTTGCAGTGGTCTATATTCCCAAAAATATTCTATCGACCCAACAGATACAGATTTATTCGACTAAAGCTGTGTCAATGAATCTTAGGTCGTATATCTGCTCAAACATTGAGCGTGCTGTGGAAAACCAAAAAATGATTGAGGTTGGAATATCGCAAGAAGATATGAAGCGTATAAAAACCAAAATCAATGCGCAAACCATAAAGTTAACCGAAGAGGGCGAAGAAAAAGTGAGCCGTCCGGAGTATGCCATGATTATTGGTTACATAAGCGGATTTCTGATCTATTTCGCGATATTTATGTTCGGTGCACTTGTTATGCGCGGTGTGATTGAGGAAAAATCAAGCCGTATTGTTGAGGTTATACTATCATCGGTCAGACCGTTTCAGCTTTTGATTGGTAAAATAGTGGGAGTGGGGTTAGTGGGCATAACGCAGTTTGCCTTGTGGATTGTGTTATCTATTGCAATTGTTACGGCAGCCGGAAATTTTTTAATGCCTAGCAGTTCCGATATCGTTAAACAACAAGCGCAAGCACAGGAGTTGGTATCTTCGGGAGCAATGCAAGATGTACAAGCTCTGTCAGATGACGACCAATCAGATATAACTGTGATTTTCAAATCGTTAAGTGTTGTTAACTTTCCGTTGATAATAGGAATGTTTCTATTCTATTTCGTTGGCGGATTTTTATTATACGGAGCCCTGTTCGCGGCTGTAGGTTCTGCTGTTGATAATGAGGCTGATACACAGCAGTTTATGATGCCCATTACAGTGCCGCTGATAATTGCACTGTTCGTAATGATAAACGCAATGCAGAATCCCGAAGGAAGTGTGGCATATTGGTTTTCAATCATTCCGTTCACTTCGCCTGTAGTTATGATGGTAAGACTTCCGTATGGAGTACCTGTTATTGATATTGTTATATCAATGGTTCTGTTAGTGGCAACATTTATTTTTACTACGTGGTTAGCCGCAAAAATATATAAGACAGGCATTTTAATGTACGGATCAAAAGTTTCTTGGAAAGAGATTTGGAAGTGGATAAAGCATAATTAATTGCTATCTATAGAAAGAAAAAATACTTAAGTCGAAAAATATAGCAATATTTAATTTGAAAAATCAAATTAAGTGAGTACTTTTGCAGTCCCGTAAAAATAGTGTTACGGATAACAAAAATAACTAATTAACTATTTAATAATTAAACAAATGAACCAGTACGAAACCGTTTTCATTGCAAATCCCGTTTTGTCTGCTGCGCAGATGAAGGAAGCGGTCGCAAAATTTCGTGATCTCATTACAACAAGCGAGGGTGAGATTGTTCACGAAGAGGACTGGGGGCTTAAAAAATTAGCCTATCCTATCCAAAAGAAAACCACAGGATTTTACTACCTGTTGGAGTTCAAAGCAAACCCCGATTTTATCAGTAAGTTTGAGACAGAGTTGCGTCGTGATGAGAAAATCATGCGATTCTTAACCGTTAAGCTCGATAAATTCGCCATCGAGTACAACGAACGCAAACGCGCTAGAAGAGGCGAAGTTAAGGACGAACAAAAAGTGGAGGAATAGTATCATGTCAACAACGCAAAATCAAGGGGAAATTCGCTACTTAACCCCGCCATCAATCGATACAAAAAGAAAAAAATTCTGTCGTTTTCGCAAAAGCAGAATTCGTTATATAGACTATAAAGATCCCGAGTTTCTGAAAAGATTTGTAAACGAACAAGGTAAAATTTTACCTCGTCGTCTTACAGGAACTTCTTTGAAATACCAACGCAAAGTTTCACAAGCAGTTAAACGTTGCCGTCATTTAGCCCTATTACCATTTGTAACCGACCTTTTAAAGTAAACGAATAAAATACCATTTATCATGGATGTTATATTAAAACAAGATATACCAAACCTTGGGAATAAAGACGACATAGTTAAAGTAAAATCAGGCTATGGACGTAACTATCTTATTCCGCGAGGGTTAGCAATAGTTGCAACACCATCTTCAGTGAAGATGATGCAAGAGATGAAAAAACAACAAGCTCACAAAGAGGAAAAACTTCGCACCGAAGCTGAGGAGATTGCAAAACAACTTGAAAACAAAGAGATTAAAATTGGTGCAAAAACCAGCTCAACAGGAAAAATCTTTGGTTCAGTTAATACTATTCAAATTGCCGAGGCTCTTAGCAAAAAAGGATTCGATATAGATCGTAAAAAAATCACTATCGAAGGCGATGTAATCAAGGAAGTTGGCGAATACGTAGCCAATATAAAATTACACCGAGAAGTTGTTGTAAGTTTGAAATTTGAAGTTGTAGCTGAATAGTTACTAAACAACAGATATTTAGAAAGGCTGTTCTTTTTAGGGCAGCCTTTATTTTGGAAACAATTAGCAACTAATAGCGCGCCAGTGACATATACCGACCCGCCAATTTCTTGTAGCCGCTGTTAGCAGTAGTTTGCGATTAATATTTTGTTTGTTCCTTCTACATGTCTATATATTCTATATTTAAGCCCTCGTTTCATCAATTTGTTTTCTATGTCTTTAGTCTCTATGTAAGGATCACATAAAGTATTGAAAATAATTGTTCCGCCAAGACACAGTTTGTTAATTATTTCACGCCAAAATTCCAGCAATAGGAATTTGTCTGGAATCTTATTGTCAATGAATAGATCTATAATGATTAGGTCGAACATACTATTGTCATTCATGACATAATCAAATGCGTCATCGCAAATTATTTTAGTTTTGTCGTCTTCAGAGATTCCGAATTCATTTTTGGCAATTTCAATTATTACCGGGTCAATGTCAACAGCAGTTATTCTGTTAGCGTAATTAAATTCTTTTCTTAATGTTTTTAAAACGCAACCACCCCCAAGCCCCAGAACCAAAATGTTCCTTGTTTTAGAAAGATCGGTATTCAACAAGCCGAATTTCAAAACTCTTTGCAATGCTCCATAAGAATAATTTGTGTTCTCTGTATTTAATAATGTCCTTCCGTTAAAAGTGGTCAATTCAAGATAACCGTTGTACTCAGATTTTATTTTTCTGGTTAGAGGGAAAATGAAACTTACTATTTTTCTGATTAGAGGGAAAATGAAACTTATTATTTTTCTTTTCATACAAATTACTGCTAACGTTATATTTACGAAACAAAGTTACAACATTCGTATATCATTTTATATTCTAATTTCTGTTGTTTTTATATATCTCAATAAATCAACCAAATAAAGCAAATAAAAAGGATTCGATATCAACCGTAAAAATCACTATCGAAGGCGATGTAATCAAGGAAGTTGGCGAATACGTAGCCAATATAAAATTACACCGCGAGGTTGTTGTAAGCATAAAATTTGAAGTTGTTGCTGAATAAGTTATTAAACAACAAATATTTTGAAAGGTTGTTCTTTTTTAGGGACAGCCTTTCTTTTTGGAAACAAAAAAACAATGCTAATACTGTGACTATAAAATGTTTGTATTTCTTTTGTTTTTTATAGATTTGAAAAAATTACTTACGGGTTTAATTTTAAAACTTTCTGTATATAAGTTTGGCTATTGTTTAACACCATCAATTTTATGTGTTATACCTCCACCTAATCCTCCCCACCTGAGATAAAGGTGAATTTTATTATCCCCCTTAAAATTGCCACTGCAATAATGCGTTGGAAAATTTGATAATTCACAATCCTCATTTAGAGAAAGTGTAATCGAATTATCGTTTGTATACTTAATCTTAATGTCATTATCAGAATCACCATAGGTTATAGTACTCGTATAGGTTAATGAGTCATGATAATAATAACCAATGTTATCAGTATTAAACTCCGTTATTTCTACATTAAATTTTCATTCACCTATGTATTTATCACGAAAATCCCTGTCTTTTTTACAACACGCAAAAGAGATAACAATTAATAATAAAATTATTTTATTATTCATATTCTTTGTTTTGATGATACGAATTTACATATACAAAGAAACTTGATTCAAGTAGTACTGAAAAACTGCTATTAAATAAACAGAAGTTTCACCAGGAATTTTTATTGTGCTAACAATATTTTTTTAGAATCGAACACAGGTTATTAAGTTGTTTTTTTATATCTAAAACTTACCTGTAATACTCATACGATTGTTTATATTCTCAAGTCGTTTATTTAATTCTTCCTGATAGGCATCCCAGTCTGTAATAATTTTTTTAGCTACTCCTGTTTCAATAGCGGCTTTTGCAACAGCTGTAGAAACTCTTGAAATTAATCTTGGGTCTAAAGGCTTAGGAATTATATACTCTTTACCAAATTCAATTTTGTCAATATCATAGGCTTTTTTCACACATTCAATCACGGGTTCTTTAGCCAGTCTTGCAAGAGCGTAGGTTGCGGCAACTTTCATCTCTTCATTAATACATTTAGCTCTAACATCTAATGCTCCTCTAAATATAAAAGGGAATCCTAAAACATTATTAATCTGATTTGGATAATCCGATCTACCAGTAGCAAAAATCAAATCGCTGCGCGTAGAAATAGCATCGTGATATTCAATTTCAGGATCGGGATTTGCCATTGCAAAAACTATCGGATTTGGAGCCATTGACTTTAACATCTCTTTTGATAACATATTAGCAACAGATAATCCTAAAAATACATCCGCTCCTTCCATAGCATCAGCTAATGTGTGAATATTTCTAGAAGTAGCAAATTGTTTTTTATATTTATTTAAATCGCTTCGTTGTGTAGTTATCACACCTTTGGAATCTGTCATTACAAGATTTTCAGGTTTAACTCCCAATGTAATGTATAACTTCGAGCATGAAATAGCCGCTGCGCCAGCACCACAAACAACCACTTTAATATCTTCAATTTTTTTACCACTCAATTCAAGAGCATTTAACAAACCGGCACCTGAAATAATAGCTGTTCCGTGCTGATCATCGTGAAAAACAGGTATATCTAATTCTGCTTTTAACCTCTCTTCTATTTCAAAACACTCGGGAGCTTTAATATCTTCTAAATTTATTCCACCAAAAGTTGGAGATATAGCTTTTACTATCTCTATTAATTTATCAGGATTATTTTCCGCTACTTCAATATCAAAAACATCTACATCGGCATATACTTTAAAAAGTAAGCCTTTACCTTCCATTACAGGTTTCCCTGCCTCAGGACCGATATTGCCTAATCCTAACACGGCAGTACCATTAGTAATAACTGCTACTAAATTACCTTTAGCAGTATATTTATAAACATCTTCGATATTATTTTTTATCTCAAGACAAGGTTGTGCAACACCAGGCGTGTATGCCAACGTCAAATCA
>DAOSIN010000053.1:0-8526 GCA_035366675.1 Salinivirgaceae bacterium
AATGCGAGTGATTTTTCTTGCAACAACTCCAATTTCTGTTGCTCTTCGCTGTAAAATTCATTTTTAATGGTTTCTAAAAATGTTTCAGTAAAATCGCCTTTGGCTATCCTTTGCATTTGCTCAATAGCAAGATTTTCAGCACTTTCATGGCTCTGTCCAATTAGTTTAGGAATAGCCATTACAATTAGGCTTCCGTAGTCGTGGTAGGGAATTTGCATTGCTACGGCTGCCAGAAGTTTATTGTCAAGGCTAAGTTGGTCGAAGTAACCCGTTTGTGTTGAATTGTTTAACATCTTGCAAATCACGTCCACAACAGGTTTTTCTTCTTCTCCATCGGCGGGAACACGGAAACCCATTAAATTCATTTTTATAGGCGAGAGCTTTTCGCTATACACTTCGCGTCCTTTGAATGGCTCTTCGATATATTTTGTACGCTCTGGCAATTTTGCGTTCCTAAGTTGACCGAATTTCTCCTCAATCATTGGCATTACTTCATCTGTATTGAAGTCGCCAGACAATATAAGAGCCATATTATTAGCTACATACCAAGTTTTGAAAAATTCGTACATCTTGGTAAGACTGGGGTTTTTCAAATCCTCCTTAGTGCCTATTAATGAGCGTTGTCCGTAAGGGTGCTTTTTAAACATGTAGCGATTAAAACTTTCTATAAGTTTTGTTTGGAATTGGTCTTCATACATGTTTTTTTCCTCGTAAACCACTTCGAGTTCGGCTTGAAAAGCTCTGAAAACAGGCTCCTGAAAACGATGTGAATAGAGGTCAATCCATCGATTGATTTGATTTGGCGGAAATTCATTGAAAAACACAGTAATGTCGGGTGATGTAAAAGCATTAAGTTTTGTTCCGCCCATTTTGTAAATCAAATTGCTCATTTCGTTCAGAATACCGTATTGTGCTGCTTTTAGAGACTCTTCGTTTATTTTTGTCTGAATTGCTTTCCTTTCTTCTTCGTCTTTTGTGGCTGATAATGAGTCATATAGCTTAAATATATTGTCAATATGTGGTTTCTCTTTCTCCCAATCTAACGTTCCAAGTTTGGTTGTACCTTTAAATAACATATGTTCCATATAGTGAGCCATTCCTGTTGCGTCTGCGGGGTCATCTTTGCCTCCTGCTTTTGTTACAACAAGTCCAAAAACTTTGGGTAGTCTGTGGTCTTCGTTCAGGATTACGGTAAATCCGTTTTTTAGGGTTTTGGTTGTTAAATTGTTTTGTGAAGATAAGTTCATGATTTATGTACAGTTATAAAAATGTGTTAGATATAAATTTTGCCTTTAAGTCAAGTTATGAATCCATGCAAAAGTAGTAAAAAGCCTCAAATTGATAAAGCATTTGTGTTCGGCGAGAAAGTCAAATTCTTAAAACTCAATTACATCTCCACTACTTATCCAGCTAACATCGAAATGGTTGCTCAAGTGACATATCACTTTCGGGTGTGTACAGTGCGATGGATATAACTTTTTGATATTGTGCTGTTTAAAAAACTTGATGGTTTTTTTTAAACGTTCACCAATCTGTGAGAGATGAAATCCCCCGACAATTGCAGCAATCGGGTTATTGGGGATTAACACCTTGGCTTTCAGTACAATATTGCAAATACCACTATGAGAGCAACCCGCAACTATAATAGTGCCTTTGTGAGTGCTGAATACCAGAGCTGTATCATCTATTATAGGGTCAATATCGCCATTTTTAAAAATGTATTTTTGCGATATTGGTTCAAAGTTAGTTATTCGGGGAATTTCACCCATAAACCATGCTTGATGTTCAATTTCAACAGGTTTTGATGAGCGTGTAACCTTAAAGCTGTTTTCTATATCTGATTCCGATAAATCGAGTCCAATGTATTGATTATTAGTGCGTTTATACCGTTTGGTAAAAATATTAGAGTGAACTAATAGAGGCTTGTTTTTTGGAAAAAAATTTAGTCCATTTCCGTGGTCGTAGTGTCCGTGACTTAAAACAATTAAGTCTATTTCGTTCAAATCAATGCCTAATTTATGGGCGTTAATTGCTGCTATATCTGATTGTCCGGTATCAAATACTATCTTTTTGTTATTATATTCAATGTAAAATGACAGTCCATGTTCGGCTTTGCAGTTAGAACTTGCACGATTATCGACTAAAACAGTTATTTTCATTTTTTGTGTTTAATTGGTAATTTTTAAGGCTTTAAGCCACGAAATTAAAAAAAAATTAAAATAAATTTCAAAAAGGTTTGGCAAAAATAAAAAATAGAGTACCTTTGCAGTCGCAAAATAAAAATGCATCGATTCAGTAGCTCAGCAGGTAGAGCACATCCCTTTTAAGGATGGGGTCCTGGGTTCGAACCCCAGCTGGATCACAAGCCGGACGGGAGTTCGGCTTTTTTATGTAGTATATAATCCAGAAAGGTAAAAGCAATTTGCAATGTGGTGTACTGAGCGTAGTCGCTACGTATTGAGCAAAGTCGAAGTGAAGTGAACAATTGAGATAAATGGAAAAATTGTTTTTAACTCAACATTTAAAGGCTGATTTCATCAACTCTTGTTCAGCTTTTGATATGTTGTATTTGTTTGCAGTAGTTCTCCAGTCAGCAACAACCGTTTTGATTTTAGTAATCATGTTAACTGCCTCATTTTCTTTTAATCTAAAGTACGGCGCAACACTCAGAGCCAAGTCGAAATCCAACGAATTATCATCTTCAGAAACATTGAGCTTTAAACCCATACCGTATCTGACAGGATTTATATCATAAGCAGGAGAGAGTATCCAGCCATTATTTGTCAGAAGGAAACCGTGATTTCTCAAATGATCGTCGGTGTTGCTGATAGCTATTGAAAAAACAACTCTTCTGAACAACTCTTTCAAGTCGTCTGTAGGTTTAGCTCCGTTTTGAATGATAAACTCTGCCAATTCGAGATAACTAACGCCATCTTCGGCATCCATGCCGTCTCTGTATCCCAATAGAGTCATGGCAGAAGAGAAATGTTTGCGTTTTCCTGCTGACGTTCTGTCAAATCGTTTGGTTAAGTAGGTGTGATGCTTGTTGTTGTATCTATTTATCATTGCGTCGGCTATTTCAATGCCGGACTTTCGTGCCAGCTCATTTGCCAACATTTCCCAAGCTCCGATGTCTATATCATCGTTTTTGCTGGGGAATTTAGCAATCCAAAGCGCACCTGTAGTATCTTGAACACTTGCTTTAGGTCTTGCCCCCCCCAATGATGAGCCCGGAGCAACCAATAAATTTATCCACCGTAATAAATCAGGATTATCACTTTCGATATTTTTTTCCAACTCCCAACTTGCATGCTCTAATTCCCTAATAGAAGTCCACGGTGGTGCCGAATAGTTTTTATTGTTGTCCAAAAAATCCCCTTTAGTGTCAAGTTTGAAACGTAATGCACCCATTCGATGTAAGTCATACACTCCTAAAAGGAAGTCTGATTCGCGGAGTTTTCGAACATCTCTGTTTTCCGTTTTTGCGAGAATGATTTCTCTGCGTTCCATTAAAATACGCCCCCAACGGTCGGGAGAGGAGTCTAAAAACAGACCGAAGTTGCTTTTTTCGTCTCTCAAATATTGAGGTCCCGAGTAAAAGCCCAAGTCAGGGTCTAATGTATGGATATGATTGGATTCCAGCCATTCATCAGAATATTGGAAAGAGAAAATTTCTCTCCCTTTTAACATGTCCGCTGATAAAACACCCATTAGTTTGGGATTCTCTAATCCGACCCAGTCAGCATAAACAAATATTTCCTTTCGTTTCATATCTATTGTGGTTTTTTAGGGGCACGTGAACGTGTATGTAAATTTGCATCCTGCAATTTTCTGCCCAATATGTCATCTTTGGCTAATAGAAGCAAATCCTTTTCCAATCCTAATACAAATAACACTTGGGCGTAAATCCCTAATGAAGTACCTGGCGAACCTTTCTCAACTGACCACAGGGTAGAACGTGATATACCAGCACGTTCGGCAACCTGTTCTGCAGACAACTTTCGTCTTAGACGTGCAAGTTTGATATTTTCACCCGTCTCTTTAAGAATTGCAGTTAACCTTGGCAACAATATAGTTTTTTCTCTCTTCATATGGTTATAATGTTTTATATTATGCACAAAAATAAGTAATTTGTTTGAAATATAAAACATTAATTAAAAATTAAAAGAAGAAAGTTAAAAGTTAGGAACGAGTAGAAAGGAGAAGATTTTCCCCTTGCACCCTTTTCCTTACACCATGCAATTTCAATCACTTGTTTGTTTCAAAACGGCATCCTCGCCAAAGGAGCCAAACTGTGGTCGGCAAATTCGTTGTTCAGGAACTTGTAATATCCAGCAATAGCAACCATTGCGGCATTATCGGTTGTCAGAGAGAGTTCAGGAGTATAGACATCTAACTTTAACTCTTTTCCAAGTGCGTGAGCCGCCTTTCTTAGTCCACTGTTTGCGGATACTCCTCCGGCAATGCCAAAACTTTTGACACTTGTTTGTTTTATTGCCTTTTTAGTTTTCTCAATCAGAATATCAATAATAACTTTTTGCAACGAAGCGCAAAGGCTTTCTTTGTTGTTTTCAATGAAATTGGGGTCTTCCTGCAGACGGTCTCTTAAAAAGTATAGAAACGAAGTCTTTAAGCCACTAAAACTAAAATCTAGACCATCAACTCTTGGCTTTGCAAACTTAAATGCAGTTGGGTCGCCAGCTTGAGCCAACTTATCGACAATAGGACCTCCAGGATAACCAAGTCCCAATATTTTTGCGCATTTATCAAAAGCTTCTCCTGCGGCATCGTCTATTGTTTGCCCAATTATTTCCATTTTTAAGAAATCTTCAATCACAACTAACTGTGTATGACCTCCTGAGACCAATAAACACAACATTGGAAACTTTGGCATTTGAAAATCAGGAGTATCCTTTTTTATAAAATGCACCAATATATGGGCCTGCAAGTGATTTACATCAATTATAGGAATATCTAACGATAAAGCCAATCCTTTGGCAAAAGATGTTCCTACCAACAAAGCACCTAACAGTCCGGGACCGCGCGTAAAAGCGATTGCTGATATTTGGTTCAACTCAATACCAGCCTCTTTTAAAGCTATATCGACAACTGGAATAATATTCTGCTGGTGCGCCCTTGAAGCCAACTCAGGCACCACACCACCATATTTTTCGTGTATTGTCTGGTTTGCGATGTAATTCGATATAACATAGCCATCTTTTACAACCGAAGCTGATGTCTCGTCGCATGACGACTCTATTCCCAAAATAATTACTGACATGTTATACCCAATTGTAATTTAAAAAAGTACACAAAGTTAAACTATTTATTTTAACAGTTCGTTAATAATAAAATATCTATAAATTAGCTGTTTCTAAGCTCTGAATGACTATTTTTGCAGTAACAATAATTAGCTAAACAAATTAGACCCATAAAAAGTAAACGTAAAATATGGTTATTGATATTGGCAGTGTTTGTTTCGCTGCCGTTCATACTCTATTTGGCATTGCTTAGCAGCTCTGTACAGACATATTTGACAAATAAAACAACTTCGTGGTTAAAAAATGAGTTTGGTTTGAACGTTTCTATCGGACAAATTGATTTTAGACCAGTTAACCACCTTGTTATTAGGGATTTATATGTTGAGGATACAAGTGGTGATACTTTAGCCTATATTCACTCATTGACAGCAGGTGTTGAACAAATAAATTTAAAAGGTCCTGAATTGTATTTCAGCCGTGTTGTGTTTGATAGCCTAAAATTTCATATGCACTCTGACAGTTTGGGCGAGTCAAATCTTATCAAAGTGATTGATCTGTTTAGGACAAAGGATTCGGTTGTTGATAAAAAAGCTTCAAAATTCAGACTCTATTCTAACATTGTTGATTTAAAACGTTCTGAATATGTTTTAAGAAAATTTAATCCCGAAAAGACGCAGAAAATGAATTTCGGTGATTTAAAACTTGGTAATATGAATGTTGAGGCTCAACCATTTGATTTGCGCGGTGATACAATTATTATTGATATTAAAAAACTCTCAGCGACAGACCATTGTGGTTTAAAGGTAGATAATATTTCAACTGTTTTTTGTTTAGAGCCGAGTGCTTTGAAGTTCGAGAATTTTAGCACAATATTTGGGCAAACAAGTGTCAATTCAGAATATGTAAGGCTCATTAAATTAACTGACAGTGCCTTTGCTAATTTTGAAAACGAAGTATCATTCGATATCAACCTGTTTTCAAGCAATATTACAACTGATGACTTGGCATGGTTTGCACCAGAATTAAAAAAACTTGACCTAAACGCAAAAATAGAGGGAAAAGTAACAGGACCATTAAGTGATTTATACGGTGACAATTTACATATAGATATTTTAGACTCCACAAAACTGCATACTTCGCTCAAATTAAGAGGTTTGCCCGATGCCGAAAATATGTTTTTCGATGCCGATATAAAAAATTTAACTACATCGTACAGCCAGTTAGAGCAACTGACGATATTAAAGGATGATAAGGGTAACTCTATTTTGCCTCCCGAGTTAAGTTGCTTAAAAAGAATAAGATACAAGAGTTTCGTTTCTGGCACTATGTCAAATATCTCATCAGTGGGAACGTTAAATACAAATATCGGTGGTGTTTTTCACAATATTTCTTATAACCAAAACGATATGAAACAAATAAACCTTAATGGTTTAGTCCAATTAAACAATTTTGATATAGGTGTTATATCAGGCACTTATCCGATGTTAGATAAGGTTGATACAAAAATAAATATCAGCTCTGTGCTAAATCCCGACAAAACCTTTTCGGCACAACTTAAAACTTTGGTAAGTCATGTTGATTTTGAAAATTATCCATATAAAAATATCGAAATTGAGGGTAAACTGACCGATAAGTTTTACGATGGAAGTATTATAATTGATGACCCTAACGTTGAATTAGATTTTATGGGTAAGGTTGAATTCGCCACCCAAAAGCAGCAACATAAATTTATATTAAACCTCTCAAAACTAAATCTTTATCCTCTCGGGTTAGACTCTGACTCAACTTCGCGTATGCAATTCGATATGGTTGCAAATCTTTCTGGAATAAATCCCGATAGCATAGTTGGCACGATTAACATGTATGATGTTTATATTACACGTAAAGGTGAAGAAGCAAATTTTGTAAATTTAGATTTGAATTTTGATAGAAAAGGAATTTCTAAAACGTTGAATATCAATTCTGAATTTATAGGGGTGTTACTTTCAGGGCAGTACACATATAGTACTGTGTCAGACGTTTTAAGCGATGCTGTAAAGCAATATATGCCAGCAGTTGCATGGTCTGATAAGACAATTCGAGAAGACGACTTTACAAATATTCAACTTAAAATAGATTTGCACAATATTAAACCTATTGTTAATCTGTTCGATACAGCTTTAACTGTAAGTAACAATAGTTATTTAGATATTAGATATAAAGCCAACGGAAGAAAGTTTGATATGAAAGGTTTAACATCAAAAATATCATATCAAGATATGCACTTGAGCAACATTTCTTTTTCGGGATATAACGAAGCAACAAAAATAATTGCTAACATAAGTGCAGACGACTTATTTTATTATCAAGATATGTCGTTGAAAAATTTATCATTAAATGCAATTCTTGAAAGCAACCTAATGACATTCAATGCCAACTGGAATAACTACAATACCGAAGACACAACAAATTACAGCGGATATATCAGTTCACAAATACTGTTTCCTGAGTCTCGAAATTTCGATAAATTTGACGTTAATATACTTTCATCAAATGTCGTAATTTCCGATACAACGTGGAGTATTTCGCCGTCAATAGTAAGAGTAAACGGTTCGGAAATTGAATTTGATAACTTTGCTATCGGACACCGAAATCAACATCTGTATGTAAATGGAGTTATAAGTAACAACCTCAACGACACGCTATTTGTTAACACAAAAAGAATAAACTTAGAGATTTTAAATGTGTTATTAAAAAACAAGGTTGGAATTAGTGTAGAAGGCATTCTAACAGCTGATATTGCCGCAACTAATCTGTACGAAAATCCTTTTGTGCTTGCGCAAATCGATTTAGATAATTTAAAATATAATGGGCAATTAATTGGTGACACAAAAATATCGAGTTCGTGGGATCCTCTGTTAGAGATGATAAAAGTTGACTGGGTATCGACAATTCAAAATTACGATGTATTATATATCGTGGGCGATTATAGTCCGGATAATTCAAATGTGAATTTTAGATTGTTTGTCGACAGATTTGATTTATCTATCTTAAATCCTTATTTGGAGGGAGTTTTGCACGATTTAACAGGTCTTACAACTGCGGAAATGATTGTGAAAGGCAATCTAAAAGCACCAAAAATTGAAGGTGTAATTATTTTAGACCGATGTAGTTTTGTTTTAGATTATACAAAAACGCGCTATCAAATAACCGATTGGATTGATGTTTCTCCGGACGCTATTATTTTTTCTGAGTTAAGAGTTGTCGATAACAACAATAACAATTT
>DAOSIN010000054.1:0-8469 GCA_035366675.1 Salinivirgaceae bacterium
CAGTCACGTACTTCATGTACGCTCCTTCGCCCTCAATCTCAGTGCCTTGCATTTGAACACTTCTGAGCCACCTTACCACTATTTTGTTAAATGAGACTTTTACAGCCTCTAACTAAAATTGGGCGTAAATATAGTTTAAATTAACATCTTTTGAGGAAGATGTTGCAATTTTTACGCCAGAAACGGTAAATCAATTAACAATTAATACCAATTGTAATTTTATAATAGTCCAATCTTTATAAAATTTTACAATTGTAAATACCGATGTTACAGATACATAGTCCAAAAGAGCGATAGCGAAGTTTGGACTATAGTAGCTGTCCAATCGGTATAACAATTTTGGGTATCAAAATTAAATTTTTAAATTGCAAGCAAATATTATTCTTAAAAATATTAAGCAATATCCTGAAAATGAACACTTAGCATTATGAACGATATCCAACTAAACAATATTTTATTTTTAGATATTGAAACTGTACCGTGTGTACCCGATTACAACCACCTTGACAGTAAAGGAAAAGCTCTATGGGATAAAAAGGCGGCACAGATAGCAAAATCGGCTGACGAAGATCCTGAAACATTGTTTGCAAAAGCTGGAATTTATTCCGAATTTGGAAAAATAATATGTATAAGTTGCGGGATAATTGTAAAAGAGGGTAACAATCTGACGCTAAGAATAAAATCGTTCTATAACGATAGTGAAAAAGAGTTACTTACCGACTTTTCGGAGATGCTTAACAGATCATTTAATGATGATTCAAAGTACCTTTGTGCACACAATGGCAAGGAATTTGATTTCCCATATATTGCAAGACGAATGCTTATTAATGGTTTAAAAATACCAACTATCTTAAATATTGCTGGCAAGAAACCTTGGGAAGTAAGACATTTCGACACAATGGAACTTTGGAAATTTGGAGATTATAAACACTATACATCATTAGATTTACTTACATACGTGTTTAAAATTCCAACTCCTAAAGATGATATTGATGGTAGTCAAGTTCACTCAGTATATTGGAGTGAAGGCGATTTACCAAGGATAGTGAAATATTGTCAAAAAGATGTTGTAGCTATTGTAAATCTGTTTTTAAAATATCGTTCTGAAGAGATAATTGAGAAAAATCAAATAATCTTGACATAAAAACCAAACTGATTTCAAAACCAACAATAAACGTTGCTTTTATAACTAATTAAAATCTTTAAATATGAGTGGCATTAGCGGTATATATTGTAATTTTCTTAGCTCAGAAATTGTGACTACATACCGTATGGCTCAATCAATGCAGCATAGAGGGCATGACAATATCGGTTTTTTTACAGATGATTATGTTGTATTAGCACATAATGGTTCAAAAAGGTTATCGGGACAAAATCAAACCAAACAACCGTTGCTCAGCAATTGCAAACGTTACGTAATTGTTTACAGTGGAGAGGTTTATAATTGTGCCGAGCTTATCGAAAAATATAATTTACAAACAACCTCAAATAACGATGCGGAAGTAATTTTAGAACTGTTTGTTAAAAACAGTGCAGATTTTATGTTAGAACTTAACGGCGCTTTTGCGTTTGCAATATATGACCGCATAGAAAATGAGTTGTTTTTATACCGCGACCGCATAGGAATAAAGCCTCTCTACTATATCCAAAATTTCGACTCATTTGCCTTTGGCAGTGAACTAAAATCACTTATCACCATACCCAAAATAAGGAAAAATCTAAATATTAATAACACATCAATTGGTCGCTATTTCCATTTGGGGTATATTCCCGCTCCACTTACAATTTATCAGAATATTTATAAATTGGAACAGGGCTCTATGCTCAAATTCTCTTTTTCGGACTTCAAGGTTAAAAAATGGTGGGATATTAATGACCTGAAATTTTCCGACCAAACAATAAGCAATGAACAGCAAGCCATTCAAGAGTTAGACTACTTTCTAAACGATTCGGTAAAACTTAGGATAGCTAACCACAATCAAGTCTGCTCACTGCTTAGTGGGGGAATTGACTCTTCCTTAGTATCGGCTATTGCTGCCAGACACGTTGATGAACCCATAAATACCTTCTACGTAAAATTTGATCACGATAAGGACAGCGAAAGTGTCTGGGCACAAAAAATATCGAAACATATTGGCTCTAAACACAATGTGCTAAATTTTAACTCAAAAGAGGCTGTAGAGTATATCCCAAAAATGATTTTACAATATGATGAGCCATACGCCGATTCATCTGCGATTCCAACGATGTTTGTGTCAAAAATGGTTTCAAAGAAATTTCCTTTTGTCTTAACAGGAGACGGTGGAGATGAGCTTTTTCATGGCTACGGGGCACATCTTTGGGCAAGAAGATTAAACAACATATTTATTAAGAGTTTTAAAGGTATAATTGGACAATTACTTAGTCTTGGAAACAGCAGGATGCAAAGGGCTTCGTGGCTGTTTCAACCAAATCCTCATATGCAGGCTCATATTTTTTCACAAGAGCATTATATGTTTTCTGACAATGAATTGAATGAAATTCTTATCACAGAATCTTTAACTCCTTGGATTCCAGCGTTGCCGGATTCGTTACGTGGATTTACTCCCGCCGAGCTACAAGCACTCTATGACATAAAGCACTATTTATCAGAGGATTTGCTCACAAAAATAGACCGAGGCGGAATGCTATTTGGTCTCGAAGCACGTACCCCAATGTTAGACCATAGAATTGTAGAGTGGTCGTTAAACTTAGACCCTAATCTAAAAATCAGAGATAAAAAGGGAAAATATATTCTTAGAGAACTGATCTCAAAATATATCCCTTCTGAAATGTTCGACAGACCTAAACAGGGATTTGCTGTTCCTCTGAAAGAGTGGATGCGTGGCGATTATAAAGATATGTTTTTAGATTATTTAAGTCCTGAAATAATCAATAGATACGATGTTGTAAATTATCATTACGTCGAGCAGCTTAAAAAGATGTTTTACAAACAAAATATCGACTACGTCTATAATCGCTTGTGGTTAGTTGCGGCGTTTCATATGTGGATGGAGCAAATCAATTAGCAATGAACAATGTGCAATGAACAATGAACAATGAACAATGAACAATTAGCAGTGAACAATTATTTAAGGTTCACTAAAAAAGTTTATGCTATTTTTAGGTGCGGGTTGCGGGGTACGAGGTGCGTGGTTGGTGATTAATTAACGTTAACTAAATAATCACTAAGGAGTTAAGGAGCATTTAGAAAAGACTACGTCTTTATTATATGGTTGATTTTGAAGATTCATATTTTTGGATTAGCACTTGTTCTTTGTCCGTAGGACAATTCCTAATTCCGACTTCACTTCGACAAGCTCAGTGCGGGGCTGTCTTCTATATGGCTTTAAACATAAGTGCACGGATTTTTTGACAAATATTAGTAAAACCTTGCACTTAAATAAAGAAAAATGCATATATCATACTTAAAATCAAAAGAATAGGACCTTTTCAATAGACCATATTTAATTGCTAATTGTACATTGCTAATTGTACATTGCTAATTGCTAATTGCTTGAAATCTCTTTCTCAATCAGGTATTCATTTCTGTCTGTTGCCGAGCGTGAGACCAATTCGGCGACAAATCCTGCCAGAAAGAGCTGTGTACCCAGAATCATTGACGTTAGAGCAATATAAAAATATGGGCTTTGAGTAACACGTTCGGCGCTGATTTGATGAAAAACCATATATAACTTGTGCGCCCCTAACCAAGCTGCTGCAATAAATCCAATCAAAAACATCAGAGTTCCCAATAAGCCAAACAAGTGCATAGGCTTTTTGCCAAACCGTGTTATGAAAAGTATCGACATTAAGTCGAGAAAGCCGTTTATAAACCTCTCTAACCCGAATTTCGTTACACCATATTTTCGTTTTTGGTGTTTTACAACCTTTTCGCCGATATGAGTATAACCAGCCTGTTTAGCCAACACTGGGATATAGCGGTGCATTTCTCCGTAAACCTCTATGTTTTTAACCACATCTTTTTTATAAGCCTTTAATCCACAGTTAAAATCGTGTAGTTTGATTTTTGTACATACACGTGCTGTCCAATTAAATAGTCGGCTTGGAATGGTTTTAGATATTGGGTCGTAGCGTTTCTTTTTCCAGCCCGAAACTAAGTCATAATCTTGCTTGGTAATCATGTTATAAAGAGCGGGGATTTCATCGGGACTATCCTGTAGGTCGGCATCCATTGTAATAACAACGTCTCCCTCTGCCGCTTGAAATCCGCAGTGCAACGCTGCCGACTTTCCGTAATTACGTTTAAACTTTATACCTCGAACTGAACCATATTCTGTTGTTAGTCTCTCAATCTCTTTCCACGACTTATCGGTACTGCCATCATCAACAAGTATGATTTCGTAGGTGAAATTATTATCGTACATTACTCGGTTAATCCAATCGACTAATTCGGGCAAGCTCTCCTCCTCGTTATATAACGGAACAACTACAGATATATTCATTTCAATTCTTTTGTGTTGATTTTATTCAATTTCAGACATATCTTTATCGAAAACTGATGTGTCATTATGAATATTAGTTTTTTTAGTTCGTAAAAATACTGCTATTATCAGAGAATATATAGCTACACTGACCAATAATCCAAACAACATGCTAAATGCCAATACTCCAGGCGTTAAAAATCGCTGTAAAAGAGACATTACCGACTCTAATTGACCTTCAGTGTAAAGTCCTGTTTCAAGATAAGCATTTTGTGTTGTCAACAGAAACTCATTAAGCGCATCAGGGCTAAATTTATAGAATAGATAGTTAAAAAAGGCAACTATCAATGAAGAGTATAAGCCTATCAAAAAAGATGTCTTAAATGCTGTTCCGTAAGTAAAGTTGACATTTGGATTACTGTTTCTGTACAATCTGGTAAAGAAAAATAGCCCAAGAATCGTCATAATCGTGCTTGCTGTTCCTTCAAAGCTCTCAGAATCATTTATTTTACCTGTTGATAAATAAAAAATAATTGCCAGGAGTAATAATACCGCTCCTACAATTGCACCGTGCTTGGCACAGTATCCGTTTAGGGTGTCTTTTCTATCTTTAACCATAATTAATTTTGATTTTTTATAGTACAAATATATACAAAGTTGATTAAATTATAGCATTTGTTTATTAAAATAGAAATATAGCGAACAGTTTCCTACAGATATATGTTCATTGTGCGTAAAATGAATTTTAGGAGCTGCAACCCCGTTGCCAAAATTTCTCACCCCTATAAATCTTCGCATCTCATCCCACAAATCTTGTTCAATAAAGCTATTTAAAACTTGTAATCCACCCTCAACTATAATTGACTGTATTTTAAGGCTGTACAATCGGCTCAAAATTTCTTGTAGCGATGTTTCTGTGCTAATTTGTTCAACAGTGATACTTAACTTATTATAGTTATTTGGTTGTGTTGTAAAGAGTATAGTTGGTTGTGTCTTATTAAAAATATTCAAGTTGTGTGGCAAGTTGCCTTGTTGGTCCAAAACAATTCGTTGTGGGTTTCTACCCGAAGTAAACCTGACGTTTAAAGAGGGATTATCTAACAGCGCAGTGTTACTGCCGATTAGTATGGAATCCTCCTCAGTTCGCCAACGGTGCACCAATACACGCGATTCATCGTTGGTAATCCACTGGGGCTTTTCGTTGGAGTTAAGACTACGTAACTTGTCTAAAAATCCGTCTGCCGTTTCTGCCCATTTCAAAATTATGTAGGGGCGTTTTTTCTCGTTGTAGGTAAAAAACCTGCGATTTAGAAATCGACACTCTTTTTCCAAAACACCGACCTTGACGTCAATGCCAGCCGATTTTAACATCTCCACTCCTCTCCCACTTACCTCGCTGTATGTGTCTGTAGTTCCAATTACAACACGTTTGATACCTTTTTTGATAATCAAATCGGCGCAAGGTGGGGTTTTCCCGTGGTGCGAACAGGGTTCGAGATTAACATACAGAGTTGAATCAGAGATTAATTTACGTTGCTTAACCGATTGAATAGCAATAACTTCTGCGTGTGACTTCCCAAACTCTCGGTGAAATCCCTCGCCAATAATTTTGCCGTTGTGGGTTATTACCGAGCCAACCATTGGGTTTGTGCTAACAGAGCCTAAGCCACGTTGCGCAAGATAGAGAGCACGGCGCATCATTTTTTCGTCAAAAAGGCTTTGTTCCGGGGTTTCTTTATATTTTTGTGACATGGGTAGTTTTACATTTAAGGAGCTAAAAAATCATTTTTCGGATTCGCTTGCACAAATATACGAACAAAGCGAGATTGACGCACTTTTCTTTCGTTTATTTGAAGATATATTCGATATCCAAAAGTTTCAAATACAGCTTGATTACAACAACACCGTTCCCGAACAACAGTTAGAAATTTTACTCGATTCGTTATCACGACTACAAACGTTTGAGCCTCTGCAATATATCACACAAAAGGCGTATTTTTTGGATTTAGAGCTTTACGTTTCGCCATCGGTGTTGATACCTCGCCCAGAAACCGAGGAGTTGGTAAAACACGTCTTGCGCGAGAATATACAGAAGCCGAAAATTATTGATATAGGCACAGGAAGTGGCTGTATATCAATATCATTAGCCAAATTTATTTACGACTCTGAAGTTTTTGCAATCGATATTTCTAAAAATGCTATAGACACTACGCAACTTAATGCCACAAAATATGGTGTTAAGATAAATTTCAAACAGCTTGATATTTTTGAAATTTCGGACAGCGATTTTCTTCCAAAATTTGATATTATTGTTAGTAATCCGCCTTATGTTACCGAATCTGATAAGGCTAATATGCAAAATAATGTTTTACTCTATGAACCTAAAAACGCTCTATTTGTGCCAGATAGCAGCGCATTAAAGTATTACAGTGCAATTGCCAAGTTTGCCAACACAAACCTTGCAAAAAATGGCGTTATCTGGGTAGAAATAAACGAGAGATTTGGCAGCGAAACGTGCAATGTGTTTGCTCAATATTTTTCAAACGTCAAGCTATATAACGATTTTAGAGATAAACCCCGATTTGTTAGAGCCACTAACACATAAACCAATCTGCTATGAGCGAAAACGATTTTCAAAAGTATCTAAACAAGGCTATGAAATATTGTGCCTACAAAGAGAAGTGCGAGTACGATGTCAGAACTAAACTCGAAGAGTGGGGAGCCAAAGATGAGATGCACGATGTTATTATCGACTATCTTACAGCAAATAAGTTCGTTGATAATCAGCGTTATACAAGCGCATACGTTAACGATGCAGTAAAACTAAAACTGTGGGGGCGAATAAAAATAAGGGCAATGCTGAAAATGAAAAATATTCCCGATTGGATTATCAATCAAGCACTTCGAGAGATTGACGAAACCGAATACTGTAAAGCTCTAACCAAGCTGTTGCAAACAAAAATAAAGTCGGACACACTGAGCGATATTGAAAAACAAAAAGTTATAAAGTCGATGTATAGCCGTGGTTATGAGCCAGAAATAGTATTCGAGATAATTGATGGACTAGAAAGCAATTAGCAATTAAGTTAAAAGTTTGTAAAGCGGTGCACTGAGCGCAGTCGCTACGTACTGAGCAAAGCCAAAGTGAAGTATTGAAAGTTAAAAAGATCCGTGTAAATCAGTTAAATCCGTGTTATCTATACTCTTTACTAAAAAAACTAAAATTCACTTTACCATAATGTCTCGCTTCAGTGAAATATGGGTTTTGAGAATAGTTGTCATTCGGCGAATGCTCGCAAATAGCTACTCCATTGGGTTTTAGAATATTATTGTCGAAAATTTGGTCAATAATTGTCTGTCTATCTTTAAAATCGAACGGAGGATCGTAAAAGATTAAATCGAAGTGCTCTTTGGGTGCTCGCTTTATATATTTAAGGCTATCGGTGCAAAATATCTGTACTCCTTGAATATCAAAGGTTTCGAAATTCTTTTTAATAAACGAAACGTAGCGTGGGTTAATCTCAACACCCGTAATTTTTGTTGTTCCACGGCTATAAAATTCATACAGTATGCTGCCTGTTCCTGAAAATAGGTCTAATACGGTTAACTCATCGAAATCATATCTGTTCGACAGTATGTTAAAAAGTGCTTCACGGGCAAGATCAGTAGTTGGTCTCGACTTGAAATCATTGGGAACCTTGATAATTCTGCCACCTAACGTTCCTCCGATTATACGCATAAATGTAAGTTCATCAGGTTAATATATCTATGCAGTGGTATTCTGTCAACCACTTTGCCATGAAACAGGGAGTGATTTTTTTCCAATACAACATTTGGAAAATATTTTTTCAATAGTGGTATCTCATCGGAATGTTGGTCAATATCTCCAATCAGTCTTATTATAAGCTTGTCAGCATCAATGCTTAGTTGATCAACTGAGTTAGCTACAAAATAACATATATCAGTGTGATTTGAATAGTTATACTGATTATGCAGTGTTAATCTG
>DAOSIN010000055.1:0-8460 GCA_035366675.1 Salinivirgaceae bacterium
TTTTTTAATTGTTTTTACTCATTTTATTTTGTCTGTTATGCTTACTGTTTCTTGTTTGCTCTGCGTTTTCTCCACTGAATGCTAACCGTCGGTTTCGTATATGAAACGTTTGGCATTTCGAAGCACTTCCCTGTCAGGTTACAAGTACTTTTTATACGAGCTGAAATTCCCGATAACCTACTGACTGCCAAATGTTTTATATACGATGTGTGTGCCCTGCATGAGCAGAGCACACCTGCTACAAAGCAACAGAAAAAATTCAAAAATACAACTATTTTTGGTTAAAACATAGCTTTGAGCAGGTGTTTTTTTCCAGAGGGTGCAAGTCCCTTATACGCCCTGAAAGAAATGGGAAGTATTAGTACGACGCAAGGTGGTTTACCGTGAGGTATGCACTGAAGGAAGCGACACGGCAAAATTCGGTACTGACGAATAGTGGAATGTCTATCTTTGTTGTGACAAATTTTATGAGCGCTAAATAATTAAATTTGAATTATGGCAAAAAAGTATGACAATGATTTTAAAGTTTTAATAGTAGAATTATTAAAATCAGGGATATCGGTCAAAGAAGTAAGTGAAGAATATGGCTTAAATGGCAGCATGATTAGGCGCTGGAGAAGCGAGTATAAAACTAAATCTGGTGATTTCACTAAGAAAAAAGAGTTATCTCAAGAGGAAAAAGAATTGAAATCTTTAAGAAGGGAACTTCGTGATGTAACAATGGAAAGGGATATATTAAAAAAGGCAGTAAGCATCTTCTCCAAGAGCGACATGTAAGGTATAGATTCATTTCAAATAATGTTGAAAACTTCACTGTTGAGAAGATGTGTAAATGTATGAAAGTTAGTAGGAATGCTTATTACAATTGGCAAAAGACAAAGGGTCAGACTGTTGAAAAACCAGCTCGTGCTCTATTGAAAGAAAGAATACGATTGATTTTTAATCAAAGTAGACAAATCTATGGTAGTTATAGAATTCAAAAGATGTTGGAGAGAGAAAAACTATTTTATAGTCGTTCGTATGTAGCTATATTAATGAAGGAAATGGGATTGAAGAGTGTTTTGAGAAGGAAATATGTTACAACCACAGATTCTAATCATTCTTTTGATATTGCTGCAAATGAGTTAAATAGAGAGTTTCAAAGCTCAAAACTTGGAGAGAAGTGGGTCTCTGACATCACTTATATTAGAGTTAATAATAACTGGAATTACTTAACAATAATAATTGATCTGGCAGATAGAAAAGTTGTAGGATGGTCATTGAGCGAGGATATGACTACTGAAAATACAATTATAAAAGCATGGTTTCACGCTAGATTAAATAGAACTCCAAATCATAGTCTTATATTTCATTCTGACAGAGGAGTGCAATATGCTTGTAATAAAATAGTTAGCCTTTTTTCTTTTAATAGAAAAATTATACAAAGTATGAGTAGAAAAGGAAATTGTTGGGACAATGCTGTAGCTGAAAGCTTTTTTAAAACAATTAAAAATGAGTGGTTATACCGATTTAAATACACTTCTTATAGTCAGCTACACCAATCTATAGAAGATTATATAAGTTGGTACAATACTAAAAGAATACATTCATATCTAGGGTATATTTCCCCTCTAGAAATGGAAATTAAATTAAAAGGGAATATTTACAAAGTGGCTTAAAAAATTTGTCACTAAATTAGTAGGAATTCCAGATATCTTCTTTTTTCAACAGCCACCAAGGCAGTCCGCCCATTTCCCACTCGGCGCACACATACGGACCGGGACGGACGATAATATACATGCCGTGTTTCTGCGCCAGCCGGCAGAAAGCGGCCACATCTTTATTTCCCGAAAAATCGAACTGTCCTTCAACGGGTTCGTGCGCGTTCCAGAACACATACAGACAAATCGTATTCATTCCCAGCGCTTTGCACGACAGAATACGCTGTTCCCAATACTCCTTTGGAATGCGGGGATAGTGGATTTCGGCTGCTTTGATTACAAACGGCTCACCGTTTAAAAGAAATGTTTTGTCGCCGGCTTCGAAAGTCTCGGCTTTTTTACAACACGATTGCTGAGTGAAGGTCAGCAAAAATGCAGTTAAAAGAAAAGTGCCTAAAAATGTTTTTTTCATATTTTTTTTTAATTTATTCTTACTGTACAGCTACAACAACCTCTATAGGTTTAAGCCATGGAGCTGTAAAATTGATTTTTATAATACCGACTTCTCCGCTTGTTTGTATATACGCTAATAAGCGCCCATGGTATGCACGGTGTCTGTCGTCTGTATAGTCGCTCATATCAGAATTATTGCTTCCTTCAAATCCTAAAAATTTTGCTGGTCCGGATATATGGCAAGCAATCTCATTATCGGAAAGCATAACGGGAATACCGTCTTCATCTACCACTTGAATAACGATTTGAAGTAATTCTTTTTCTTTAGATAAAATGTTTTTATCTGCTTTAGCAGTTAATGCATATGGACGTTTTGAAGATTGAAGTGTATAGCGGCTTATTTCCTGTCCGTTTTCATTTAACCCCACAGCTTCTAATTTACCATTTTGATATGGTATATCCCAATAAATGATTCCGGTTTCATCGTTGTAGTCTTTTGTGTTACCAACTACTTTTCCATTAAGTTCAAGACGAGCTTTGGGAGCATTTGTATAGCATACGATTCGGATATTTTCTCCGTCCTTATAATTCCATATAGGCCAAGCATCTTGAGAAATCCTTTTGTCATTTATTCTGATAGGATATGTTCCAATATAAATCATAGGGGTTTCAGACCAAAGTGCTTGACGGAAATAGCCTCTTGGTTTAACAAACCCACCAAAGTCGAGCAAGCCTGTGTAAAAACCACGCGAAGGCCAAGGTCCCGATTCACCCAAATAATCCGTTCCGGTCCATAGAAATTGTCCGAAAATGTGTTCTTTGTCGCGTACTGTTTTCCATGCAATCATATCATGGCGATTTTCGCTACCAAAAATTACCCGCTTCGGATATTTTTCATGATCACTGTCGTATTTACTTTCTGTATAGTTATAGCCTACAATATCCAAGGCATCAGGATATTCTGTTTCGTTTGACATAGCTACACCAGCTAAGCCAGCTGTTACAGGTCGTGAGTTATCGTATTGTTTGACGACGGACGTTAATTCTTTCGCAATTTTTCCTAAACGGTTTGCATCTGGTGCATCAGGATTATATCCACCGTAAGAAGCTTGTGTAAATCCGGCCTTTTCCCCTCCAAGTACGGGGTGTGAGTAAGGGTCATTGGGATAATCAACTTCATTTCCGATACTCCATGCAAACACGGATATATGATTTCGATCACGGCGGACGAAATCAGCTAAATCGCGTTTTCCCCATTCTTCAAAATAATCGTATGAGCCCTCAAATCCTGGAGTACCGACATTCCAGCCTTCCAGCCATTTACGTTTGGGGTATTCCCATTCGTCATACATTTCGTTTAAAACGAGTAAGCCTAATTCGTCGCAAAGATCATAAAATTCCGGTGATTGCGGATTATGGCTTGTACGGACAGCATTGCAACCGATTTTTTTTAATGTAGTCAGTTTCCTCTTCCAAACCTCACGAGGCACGGCGGCTCCCAATACTCCGGCATCGTGGTGGATGCAAACACCTTTTACTTTCAACCAATTTCCATTCAATGCGAATCCTTTGTCTGGATCGAAAGTGAAAGTACGAAATCCGGTATTTGTAATACTTTGATCAATTATTTTTCCATTTTGAACAAGAGTAGTTTTAAGTTGATATAAATTAGGATTATCCAAATCCCAAAGTTTCGGATTCGAAATTTTCATATCAAATATTATTTTCTCTTTTTGTTCCGATTTTATTGTAATTCTGCCACTTTTTTTAGCAACTATCTTTCCTTCGGGAGTTATCAGTTCATTATTTACTGTGAGAAGAACATTACTTTTCGTTCCATTTTCAACTTCTATCTCAACATTCAATACACCTTGTTGGGTTGTAGCTGTCTTAGGGAACGCATGTATTCCCCATTGTGCAATATGTACCGGATCAGCATAGATTATCCACACATTGCGGTAAATTCCGGAACCTGTATACCAACGTGAATCAGCATTCTGAGTGTGATCGACACGTACGGCAATTAAGTTTTCTTTCCCGAACTCAATATAGGGCGTTGCATCGTACATAAATGAAATATATCCATTAGGACGTTTACCTAACAACTGCCCATTAATATATACTTCACTTCGATTATAAATTCCTTCAAAATAAAGATATATTTTTTCACCTTGTTTTTCCTGCGGAATATTGATTGTTTTACGATACCAGCCTATACCTCCTGGAAGATAACCTGTACAACTCGCCAAATAAGGACTTAGTTGTTGTTGTATGCTCCAATCATGTGGCAGATCAACTAGTTGCCAATGACTGTCTTTCGTGGAAACGACCTGGCTGTTTTCAATATCACGCAGGTTAAAACGCCAAGAATCATTTATTTTTTCAGCTTTGCCGAACGATACTTGTGCACACAAAGCATAACTATACAGTAAAACTGTAGCAATAATTAAATAACATTTTTTTTTCATACTAATACATTAATTTTATGATATTCAAAGTTTGCGTAGTTTTCTAATCTTTTAGTATGTAAACTCAATAATTTTATATAAAAACATACAATAGACTCTATAAAAAAACAAACTTGAAGTAAAGAATTTAATAAAACAATTTTGTGAAACTTAAAGTAAAGAGGGTGTGCTCAATTGTTTATTTTTGACACACCCCCTTTATAACAAACACAATCTTTACAACCTTAAAAAAATGAACTAAAACTTTATTTTAATACTTTAATTGTATAACTATACCGATATTCTTTGCCCCCAAAGCGATATTTATCTAAGGGTTTTGCCCCCCACGAATCTAAACCGGCAACTCCTCGTTGAAATAAATCGATACAAAGAACGGTTTCCCAACGAGAATTAACATCAGACCAATGTTGTTGTTTTTTAGTCATACCCGGATCAAGATCTTCGGGCTTGTAGTTTGTGGCACTAACCGAAAGTGGTTGATTCCCTCTGATTTCAATTCCTTTTCCAGTTTTATTTTTTAGTATCAACCATCTCACATTGGTTTTATTCCCTGTTTCCTGCGGACGGTAATATGCAAATGCTTGTTCTCCGACCTTTCCATTCCAAATTCCCATAAAGGTTTCTTGGTTACGGTCTATATAGTTTTCATGCGGTCCACGTCCGTACCAAGTGAAATCGTCCATTTCATTCGGCAGGGTCATGATCATTCCGAAACGCATCATTTCCGGCAATTCATCCGATAACGCCTGATATTTAGCATCAATAGTCAAGCTTCCATCTTTATTTACGGTGTAAATCATGTCCACTTTCGCCTCTACACCACGCAATTTAGCTTCATATTTCACAACGACTGTTCCATTTTGTCTTTCTTGACTTCTGAACTTATAAATATAGTTATGGCTTGCTAAATTCCAAACAGCCAAATTATATTGCTCGTTTGAGCCAAAATCATTATCAGTTGGAGCACGCCAAAAATTCAAGCGGGGAAGTTCATGAAAAATGCGTTTTCCTTCATCTTTAGCGTTTAATAATGAGCGTCCGTCTTTCAATGAAAATTCGTATTCAGTAGAACCTGATTTCACAAATAATTTATCGTCTTTTTCTTCGATTTCAAGATTTCCCTCTTTTTCTTCGGCTGTAAAATAGTTATTAGATTCGAAAGCAAATTCTCCTTTGGCTGTTTCAAATCCGGCAGAAAGAAATTCAGTCGCTTCTTTCGTATATGCAAATACCTGAAGGAAGTATTCAACTCCTGCTTGCTCTTCTGTTTTGGGGAGTTTTAATTTTACATCTTTGCGTGAATCTGCTTTTAGATTTACATCAAATTTACCTTCTTCCGATTTTTCTCCATTTTTCAGTAATACCCATTTGAAAATATAATTTTTATTTGAAATATCCGTAAACTTGAAATCGTTAATTATGGTAATCACACCGTTCTTCAAGTCTTTTGCTTCGAAGAGAATATTTTGATATACTTTCTTTACAATGTGGCTGTGAGGGATTAATTTTTGGTCAGGGCTGACAATTCCGTCCATACAAAAATTTCCATCGTTCATATGATTATATCCACCAAGATCACCTCCATAAGCCCAATAAAAGCGTCCCTGCTCATCTTTTGTTGGATAACCATGGTTATACCATTCCCAAATGAAACCTCCCTGCATATTTTTGCTCGAACGCATCAAGTCCCAGTATTCTTGAAAATTTCCCATACTGTTACCCATTGCATGAGCATATTCGCACATAATGTATGGTTTTCCGAGATCTTTTTTCGCATCACGTTCCATACCTTTCCACCATGGATACATGGGACAGATAATATCGGTGTTTCTACTGTTTTGTCCTGCTTGTTCGTATTGTACGGGACGGCTGTTGTCACGTTCTTTTGCCCAATCATACATGTCAAAAAAGGCTTTCCCGTTGCTGGCTTCATTTCCCAACGACCAAAAAATGACCGATGCATGGTTTTTATCACGTTCTACAAGACGAATAATGCGGTCCATGTGTTGCGCACGCCATTCGGGAAAATTGGAAACATTATCTTTTCCGTAACCCAAACCATGAGATTCCAGATTTGCTTCGTCAACCAAATATAGACCGTATTCGTCGCACAATTTATACCAAAGCGGAGCCTGCGGATAATGAGAGGTACGCACTGCGTTAATATTTAGCTCTTTCATCAACTGTAGATTACGCATCATTACTTCACGGGTAACAACATTTCCTGTGTTGGTGTTGAATTCATGTAAATTTACGCCTTTGATATAGATTTTCTTTCCGTTGACAAATAATTGTCCATCATTGATCTCTATTTTACGGAATCCTATTTTATGTGAAGTAGATTCCACAATAGTCCCTTTTTCATCTTTTAATGTTAGCAACAGTGTGTAAAGATTCGGTGTTTCTGCAGTCCATTTAAGTGGGGAGGATATTTTTACCGCAGGAAGTTTTATTTCAAAAGTTCCGTTTGCCGGAATACTTGCTTGTTGTGATTTTGATAAAACCTTTCTGCCTGTTTTGTCAAGCAAGGAAATTTCCAATGCCTGCGATTGCGCATTATGATCATAATTTTTTAAAACGACATCCAAAGCAAACAAGCCGTTTTTATAATCTGAATCCAAATCGGGATGCGCGAAAAAATCTTGAATACGTGTCTGTGCCGTACTATACAAATAAACACTTCGGTTTATTCCGCCTAAACGCCACATATCTTGATCTTCGAGATATGAACCATCGCTGTATTTGTGTACTTGGCAGGCCAATGTGTTTTTTCCTTCACGAATATATTTTGTGATTTCGAATTCAGCAGGACTCTTCGAGTTTTGTGTATAACCAACTTTCTGTCCGTTCACCCAAATGTACATAGCATTTGTTCCAGCTTCAAAATGAATGAACACACGGCGTCCGTCCCAATTTTGGGGAATCGTGAAATCACGGCGATATGCTCCAACAGGAGAATCTTCGCGGTCAATATGAGGTGGCTTGGCCACAAAACCGAAACCTGTATTTTTATAATAAGGCAATCCATAGCCATTAAATTCCCAATTTCCGGGAACAGGCATATCAGCCCAATTGCTGATATTATAATTTTCGTTCCAGAATCCGTTGGGAACTTCCGATACTTTCGGTGAAAAATAAAATTTCCACGTTCCATCAAGCGATTGATAGAAAGGTGATTTCGTATAATCGTCGGTCTTAGCTAATTCTTCGGTTGGATAAGGAAGTGAGGTTGCCCGGGTTGCCTCTTTGTTTATTGCAAATACTTCGGGGTTTTCCCAATCAGCTTTATTTTGAGCAGATAAGTTTAATCCTATTGCTAATAATAAAAATAAAAAAACTTTCTTCATGATTTACTTTGTTTATTATTCTTGTGTATTAAGTTTTTCATCTTCTTGTTTTAAAAATTCTGATGGTGAAATGCCAAGTTCTGCTTTAAAAGCTTTTCTTAATGATGACAGCCCTCCAAAGCCTACTTTATATGCAATTTCAGTAATACTGTATTTTTGCGAAGCGAGCATTTTTTTAGCATGTTGTATTCTAATCTTTCGAATAAAATCAGTTGCAGAAAGCCCTGTAAGTGCCTTTATTTTTCGGTAAAAAGTAGAATGACTCATATACATCTGATCAGCTAAGTAACCAATGTTAACTTGTTCGGAGCTTAGGTTTTCTTCGATCATATTTACTACCTTTTCTATAAATTCATTGTCTAATTCTCCTAATGTGTTAGCTATAACAGATTTTGCATAAGTAGGAGCCGAAAATATACTTTTAATTTTTTCTCTGGATTCTAACAAATTTGATATTCTTGTATGCAATAAATTTGCACTGAACGGTTTCGTTATATATGAATCTGCACCGACCGAATAACCCTCCGTTTTTGCCTGCAATGAATCTTTTGC
>DAOSIN010000056.1:0-8401 GCA_035366675.1 Salinivirgaceae bacterium
AATTAAGTACTTTTGGTTTTGATTGTAATGGTGGTAATTCTGCTACTGTGGAGTTTGATCAGTTAATTCTTGCACCAAACCCAAATAATGGTAAATTCTATTTATTAAACACTCTTTCAGACATAAAAAATGCAAAGATTGTAATTTACAGTATAAATGGTCAAATAATACTCGAAGAAAATGGTGTAGATATTTTGAAAAATGAAAGAAAGTATTTTAACTTATCTGGTTTTTCAGGAAATGTGTATATATTGAAAATAATGTCAACCAATTACTCAGAACAAAAGAAAATTATTATAACAAACAATAAACCATAAAAAGTATGAAACGGATAAAAATTTCTCTAATTTTCGTACTGATTTCATTAACAAGTACATTTGGACAAAATTTTCAAACCATAAACTCCAATCGGATAGCATTTTTTGAGAATGAGTACAACAACGTCAAAGCTGTTCGGATTGATTCTGTGAAGTATCAAAACGATTCACTGCTCTTCCCTTTTACTACTATACAACAATTTGATTATGATTGTTTTTCACCATTTGAAGCATCGTGGATTGGAAAAAGTGTAATAATAAAAAATAATGGGCTAAATGAGTTCGTTAATAAAATGGGAGATACTATATCCATAAAAACCGATGCCAGTTTGGGAGACACATGGATTGCTTTTGCTCTATACGATTCTCTTACAATCGAAGCATCTGTAGTAAGCTATGATACACTGACATTCATAGGAATCACCGACTCCGTAAAAACAATTAAATTTCAGGTTTATGATAAAAATATGAACCTATTGAATTGGGAACTAAACAATATGAACATACGGATAAGTAAGTTTCACGGATTTGTTACAACACTTAATTTCTCCCTGTTTCCAAATTGTCAATTTTACAACCCATACGATACAGAAATACTTGAAGAGTATAATTTAACTGGGTTATCAAATCCGAAGGCAGGAGTTAGCAACCTGACTTGGTTCGAAGTAAATGATTTTCAAGTAGGTGATGAATTACATGTTTTGGACGAATCAAGTTGTTGGAACATCTATGGAACCGGTTCTGCTACAACCAATAAAGCAATTTATAAATACTTAGAACGCACAGATTATTCCGACTCAATTGTTTATCGATATTCACGAAAACAGAGTATTCACACAGTTTGGACTGATAGTTCTGATTTTAAATACTATGACGACACATTAACAACAACAATAAAAACTGACCCACTATTTGATAAGCTCCCTGGAGAACCAATCATTGAAAATGAATTAATAACATATAGTTTTCGTATGAAAAATGACTTTCATTTGTCAAAATTTAATTTGAGAGGTTTTGAAATATACAGTTTTGATGGTAGTTCCTGTTGGAATACGATTATTTTAGACGGATGTTTAAAAGAAAACCAATACATAAAAGGGCTTGGTGGTCCGTATTATTATTGCAATGAAGCTTTTTGCCTCGGTGGTGCAGAGCGAAGATTAGTTTACTATAAAAAGGGAGGTGTAACATGGGGCAATCCTCTTACAATAACCGGGATTTCAGATGCTTCAATATCAAGTGATATTACAATTTTCCCAAATCCAACCAAAAATCAAATAACAGTCGATATTTCTGATGGCAATTATCAGGATTTGCAAATCTTTATTTATGATATTCAAGGAAAATTGCAAAAAACAGAGTGTTTGGAGCCAGATAATTCCACAATTAATATTTCAAGTCTAGATTCAGGGGTTTATATCTTAAAAATCTCTGATAATGATAAAGTTTTAAAAATGGATAGATTAATTATTGAATAGTTCCAAACGTAAACTTTGACAACTAAAAAAATGAAAACAAAATTATTATTAATTGGTTTACTACTTGGACTTATTTCTTGCGGTAAAGAAAATCCAAAAATTGAAGATTATCGAGAAAAAATAGCCGGCGATTACGTTGGGATTCAAGTGGATACACGTTGGATTAATACAACTGTTGGATATACGCATGATACATCTGATGTAACTATTACTTTGACATTATCAAAACAAGATTCAATTGTAGATATCGCTTTTAATCCACCATATTATTACAATTTTTCATTCAAATATACAGGTGACCGGTTAATTTCAACGACAGATTTCCACCCTCCTACCTTGAATCTAAAAAACGATAGTCTTTATTTCAAGCATCAGGCGGGATTAGGTCCTATTTGGATGGAGTGTTTTTGCAAAAAAAACTAAGTAATTAAAATACTAATCAAAAGAAGAAAATATTGCGTTTTCTAGTTGAATATTACTTAAAGACTAGCAAAAGAGAGTACAATACATTTATTATGAAAACAATTTACTACTATTTTATACTAATTATTCTTATAATCGTATCTTCTTGTCAAGGCAATAAGCTAAAAGAAAATGAAAGCTCGACAGATACTGTTCAGTTAATTCCATTACCCAATAAAATTAAAGTTGGTCAAGATTCGCTCAATATAACATCGGGTTTGAAACTCAATTTTGCGGAACTTAATCCTGAAATAGAAAACAATCTGACAACTTATTTGAAATCCACTACGCTGAACATTTCAGAATCGGGGATAAATGTGAAGTTTTCATTAAACAATTCGCAAAACTCAACTACGCCGGACGAGTCTTATAAGTTGTCTGTCAATAAGAAGGGAATCGAAATAAGTGCTACGACTGAAGTAGGACTATTTTATGCCATTCAAACACTTATCCAACTAACCGAGCAAAATCCTGACAGATTGCCATTTATTGAGATAGAAGACAGCCCACGTTTTGCGTATCGAGGAGCGCATATAGATGTTTCGCGACATTTCTTCTCACTCGATTTTCTAAAAAAGCAAATCGATATGATGGCACATTACAAACTCAACTATTTCCATTGGCACCTAACCGACGGACCGGGTTGGCGTATCGAAATAAAAAAGTATCCAGAATTGACAAATATCGCTGCATGGCGCACACACTCGCTTTGGAAAGAGTGGTGGGCTTCTGAAAGAAAATATGCAAATGAAAGTGCCCCAAATGCTTATGGTGGCTATTACACGCAAGAAGAAGCAAGAGAGTTGGTCGAATACGCCTCAAAAAGACATATAACCATTATTCCCGAAATAGAGATGCCAGGGCATTCGGAGGAGGTTCTTGCGGTATATCCACATTTGGCATGCACCGAAAAGCCATACACAAGCAGTGAGTTTTGTATTGGCAATGAGGAGACTTTTATTTTCTTAGAAAATGTTTTGAGTGAGATTATAGATATTTTCCCGTCTGCTCATATTCATATCGGCGGAGATGAAGCGAGTAAAGAGCATTGGAAAAAGTGTCGCAAATGTCAGGAGCGCATTAAGAATGAGGGTTTAAAAGATGAAGCCGAACTGCAAAGCTATCTAATCAGACGAATAGAACAGTATCTGCACTCTAAAGGCAGAGAACTTATTGGTTGGGATGAAATCTTAGAGGGCGGATTAGAAAAAAGTGCGATAGTGATGAATTGGCGCAGTGAAAATATTGGAATTAAGGCTGCACAAGCAGGGCACAAAGTTATTTTGACACCAGGTAAATATACCTATTTCAACGGATATCAAGCTTCGCCCGATAAAGAGCCTGAGGCTATGGGTAGTTTCTTGCCATTGGAAAATGTTTACGCTTACAATCCTGTGCCCGACAGTCTTTCAGCCGAATATATAAATAAAATATGGGGCGTTCAGTCGTGTCTGTGGGCAGAATACATTCCTACCGAAGATCTTGCTGAATATATGCTCTATCCACGCTTGTTGGCACTTGCCGAAGTAGCTTGGACAAACCCGCAAAACAAATCTTGGGAGTCATTCAAACGTCGTGTTAATCAATCTATCCCGATATTACAACAGAAAGGTTATAATACTTTCACTTTGAGCAAAGAGCCCAACGTTTTTATGGAAAACGATTCTGTCAACAAAGCAATCTCCATTACTTTAACATCTGAGATATATCCTGTAGAAATACGCTATACAACTGATGGTTCGGCTGTTACAAGCAAGTCGTTATTGTATGAGAGTCCGATTTTGGTAAAAGATTCAGCAAAACTAAAAACTCAACTCTTTAGAAACGGAAAACCTTTGGGCGATGTTTTGGAAAAACGGATTGATTATCACAAAGCTATCGGGAAAAAGATTGAGTATCTAAAACCGTACAATAGATACTACCCAGCAAGTGGAGAAAAGAGTTTGATTGATGGACTATTTGGCGGAATCTCGCACGGTGACGGCTTTTGGCAAGGCTTTATAAAAACAGGTTTCGATGTGATTATCGATTTAGGTGAAACTGATTTGCTTAGTCACACACGTATCAACTTTTTACAAAATGGAAGTGTTGAAATTTGGTTGCCAAAAGATATTACTATTGCACTCTCTAATGAAAGAGACGGGGATTTTGAAACAGTTGCTACATTCAGTAACAGCGAGATAGATAATAGACACGGCACATTCGTCAAATCGTTTGAATGGAACGGCTCTCAACAGGCACGATTCGTTCGCATTACTGCAACCATAAATCCCACCGTTCGTGGATGGATTTTCGCTGATGAGATTGTTGTGTGGTAATGCTCGTATTCGTTTAATAAATATTTATTCACTTGGTTCCCACCCCTTTCAAATCAAGCTAAATCAATAAAACCATCAACCGACAACTGTTCTGGTCATTTGAATTGTTGATAAAACATCTTGATTATTTCAAGTGAATATTTACTGGAAACATTTTTAATGAAAGAAGTAAAATCTAATTCTGCTTTTTCGTCCGCAGCATCAGAAATTGTTCTTATTATCGTGAAAGGAATTTCATATTCATAACAAACTTGGGCTACTGCTGCCCCCTCCATTTCCACACACATAACTGAAGGCAAAATATTTAGTAGAGCATGTTTGTCATTGCTATTTGAAAAAAATTTGTCTCCGCTTGCTATATCCCCAATAAATAGTTTAGGCTCCCGAATTCCAAAGTGGCTTAACTCTTCTCGGCTAATTACTTTTTCTAAATGTTTTTTATCAAAAAGTTCATTAATTATTTTTTCAGCAACACTTAAATTTTCTTTACGACACTCAAAAAAGGAAACACCAAGCAATGGAATTTCAAATTGTTTTATTAATGGTCTGCCATCCATATCGTGCTGAAACAATTTTTTACCAATCACAATATCTCCAATGTGCAATTCTGAATTAATTGCTCCAGCAACTCCAGTAAAAATAAGTTCCGTAATTTCGAACTTTAGTATAAGAGTTGTCACGGTGGTTGCAGCAGCAACCTTTCCCCAGCGAGAAAATACAACTATAGTTTTGATGTTGTTCAATAATCCAACATAGTATTTTCTGCCACCAAGTTCTACTTCTTGCTTTTCTGATAGCAATTCCGTGATACTATTGATTTCCTCGGGCATTGCCCCCATAATTCCAATTATTTTCTTACTCATTTTTTTAGCAGTCTATTTGATTTTAATGCGTATTAGCTTGAAGTTAGCACTGTCGTATAAGGGTTGCCGATACGGCGTTTTGCAACAATACGCAGGTGGGGCTTTCTATCACCAAACTTTCCTACGAAGAACTACACTCCCAATATACAATTTTTTGTCAACTGAAGCACTGAACCCCCACTTGCGTATAGGTGCTGTTGCGCGGTCGCCCTTCTTTTTTATCGCTCAATAATTTCTTTAACCTTTTCTTCCAACAGTTTTTGGTCGGGCAAATACAACTGATATTTTGAAACGAAAATCTTGTTAGCTAGTCCTCCCGTTGCATACTTTACGGTGTATTCGTGTTTGTCTGCCGCTATAATAATTCCTATCGGTTCGTTGTCACCTTCGGTGTTTTCTTCTTCCTTGAAGTAGTTCAGGTAAAGGTTCATTTGTCCAATGTCCTGATGTTTCACTTTTCTTGTTTTTAGGTCAATGAGAACGAAACATTTCAAAATTCGGTGATAGAAAACAAGGTCAATGAAATTATGTTCGTTGTCTAGTGTGATTTTGAATTGTCGTTTGACAAAAGAGAAGCCTTTACCAAGTTCCAACAAAAATTGTTGTAGATTGTCAATGAGTTTCTTTTCCAATGCTCTTTCTTTGACGATAGTGTCCATTGGTAATTCTAGAAATTCAAAAACGTAAGGGTCTTTTATAATGTCTTTTGAGGTTGCTATTTCCTGTCCTTTTTCTGATAATGCTAAAACACCTTTTTTATCTTTGCTCAATGCAAGTCGCTGGAACAATGCCGAATCAATTTGGCGTTTCAGTTCTCTTGCTCCCCAATTTTCTTTGATAGATTGTTGTTCGTAAAAACTTCTCGCCAAGTCGTCTGAAACGGTTAGCAATTCAGCATAATGACTCCAACTCAATTTTCCAGACACCGTCTGGAAAATTGGATATTTGATGTAAAACAGCCTGCAAAGGTAGATACTACTTTTACTAAATCCTTTACCATACTTGACTTTCAAGTCTTTTGCTAAGTTAGTCAATAAAGCACTTCCATAGTTTGCTTTTTCTTGTCCGTCTTGCTCGTATTCCACGATATATTGACCAATCTTCCAGTTGGCTTTAACCAATTCATTATTTACAGCCTTAACAGCATTTACCCTTGCTCTTTGTAAGGTAGAGCCAATACTGTCAATTAGTTCTGTATATTTTTGTTTGGATAAAGGCATTTAGCTGTATCAATTTATTATGCAAAGATAATGATTTTTTAGTGGTAAAATGCTAAAGAACAAAGTCAAGCTCGCTATCTGTCAGTGGTAGGATTTTTTCGATATAGTGTCTTAATTCTTTCGTTATTTGTCACTTTAACGTTCTTTTACGGATGGTTTTTTAGGGTGTCGCAAACGATAATTTACGAAACAATGTTAAACATTCGTATATTGTTTTTTATTTAATTAATATAATCGATCAAATGTAATAAATAATACCGATTGTCCGTTTTAGATTTATTTTTTGGGCTATGTGTCTGTTAAATCAATATTTATCACTTAACTACGCTCCGTATCTCCCTCAAATAACAAGCTAAATCAATAAATTCATCAACCGATAGCTGTTCGGGTCTTTTGTCAAACACGGGGTCAGTTAGTGACTGTTTATCAAATAGTTGGCTAAGGCTGTTGCGCAGTATTTTTCGCCTTTGGTTAAATGCTGTTTTAATAACGGATAGTAAAAACTTTGGGTCAACTCCTTTTAGATCTCTGACGTTTCGCTCTAAAAGAATAACTCCCGATTTAACTTTTGGGGGTGGAATAAAAACATGCTCATGTACTGTAAAACAGTACTTTACCGTGTAAAACATTTGTGTCCATACGCTAAGTATTCCGTACTGCTTGGAGTTGTGGCTTGTTGCAACTCTTTCGGCAACCTCTTTTTGAAACATTCCTACAACCACAGGTATTTGCTGGTAATGCTCGATTATTTTAAAGAGTATGGGCGATGAAATATTATACGGAAAATTGCCAATAACCATAAATTCGTCATCAAAAAGCTCATTGAGAGGAAGTTTTAAAAAGTCTCCAAAATGGATTCTCTCCTTTAGTTCGGGAATGTCATGCTCTAAAACTTCGACGCTTTCGCTGTCTAATTCAACTACGTGTAGTTTTTCTTTATGTAAATCGATTAAGAACTTAGTTAAAACACCTGTACCTGGTCCTATCTCTAAAACAGGCATGCTGTTTTGAGGAAGTAGTTCTGCTATTTTTCTTGCTATATTTTTGTCTGCAAGAAAATGCTGTCCAAGGTGTTTTTTTGCTTTTATCATCTTTTTGATTTCACTTCGACTTTGCTCAGTGCGGAGCGGATTTCAGAAGACGGATTTCGGATTTCGATAAATCCGAAATCCGCCTTCCAAAATCCGAAATTTCTTATTTGTTTTCATTATCAAAAAATAAAGCAATTAGGTATTTATGAGACACCGTTGTATTAAATTCTACTTATTTATAACCAGCTCATTAAGAATATTTTGCGCTTCACCGTATCTTTCAATAATAAAGAGCGCAAAGCGAATATCTATACTAATATTTCTGCAAATCTCTGGGTTATAATACATATCGCTCATTACACCCTCCCATGCTCTGTCAAAATTAATTCCCACCAATCTTCCATAGGCATCTACAACAGGGCTTCCGCTGTTGCCGCCTGTGGTGTGGTTGGTAGCTGCAAAACAGACAGATACTTTGCCATCTTCGCCTGTATAGGTTCCAAAATCTTTTGATTTATACAAATCCTTTAGTTTATCGGGTACAACATAATCGTACACTCCAAGATTACCTTTTTCTATTACTCCGTCTAACGTTGTGTGCCATTCGTAGTAAACGGCATCGATAGGTTTAAATCCCATTGTCTTGCCATAAGCTATTCTGAATGAGCTGTTTGCGTCTGGATAAAATTGCCTGTCTGTTTGCATTTTTCTT
>DAOSIN010000057.1:0-8396 GCA_035366675.1 Salinivirgaceae bacterium
CTTTGGATAACATATTTTTCAATGTCATTACGTATTGTTTCCAACATTTTTTCGTCAGCCTCTTTTCTCGCCTCTGGGGTGTCAGATTTAGGGGTGATAAAGTCGTCGTGTTGTGTTGATACAACAATAGTATCAATTCTTATAGGCTTGTGATTATCAGCATATTCTACTGTAACTTGCGATTTGCTATCGGGTCCTAAATATTTCATACGGTTTCCTGCTCTGCGAATCTCTGCAAGCTCTTGTAATATCAAATGTGCAAGCTCTATAGATACAGGCATAAAGTCTTCTGTTTCGTTTGTTGCATAGCCAAACATCATGCCTTGGTCGCCTGCACCTTGGTCTTCTTCTCTCTCGCGAACTACGCCTTGTCTAATGTCGGGCGATTGTTCGTGAATACATGAAATTACGCCACACGACTCGCTATCAAACTTATAACTTGCTTTGGTATAACCAATATTTTTAATAACCTGACGTGCGATGGTTTGAACATCGACGTATGCTTGTGAGCGAACTTCGCCACTTAAAACAACCAAGCCAGTTGTTACTAAGGTTTCACATGCTACTTTTGACTCGGGGTCTTTACGTAAAAACTCATCGAGAAGAGCATCGGATATTTGATCTGCTACTTTATCAGGATGCCCTTCAGATACTGATTCAGATGTAAATAGATACGACATTTTATTATTTTTTAAATTATTAATTATTAGTTGTTAGTTCTTGAAAAATTTCTTCTAATGTACGTTGATATTGAGTTAATTGTACAATTGTCAGTTGATTTGAATTTGCAAAATTCATTACCGATGTTTGAATGTCGATATTTTTTTTCGCAGTTATCTCTATTTGCTTCTCTTTTGTGATTTTCACAGAATCAGCTTTCAGATATTTCTTTATATCGTCAACATTAACTTCTTTATCAAATTGTACGATAACCTTCTGATTATCATCGGCTAATTGTCGTTTAATGTTTTGTGTAGTATCATTGGCGACAATTTTTCCGCGGTGGATAATTATAATTCTATCGCAAATAGCCTCAACCTCTTGCATTATATGCGTTGAAAGCATAACAGTTTTATTTTTCCCGACCGATGAGATCAAATTACGTATCTCCACAATCTGATTTGGGTCTAATCCACTTGTCGGCTCGTCTAGTATCAATACTTCAGGTTCATGAAGTAGTGCCTGTGCCAACCCTACCCTTTGTCTGTATCCCTTTGACAATTGTCCTATTTTTTTATGCTTCTCAACCGTCAATCCTATTTGTTCGATAATTGCATTGATACGTTCCTTATAATTCTTAATAGAATAAATACCAGCCAAAAACTCCAGATACTCAACCACATACATATCTTCATATTGAGGATTATTTTCAGGCAGATATCCAATTTTTTCCCGTATAGCCATGCTATTCTCAATAACATTTATGTTGTTAATGTAGGCTTCGCCAGAGGTTTGAGGTATTATCCCCGTCAAAATCTTCATCATTGTTGATTTTCCTGCACCATTAGGACCAATAAAACCAACTATTTCGCCTGTATTAATGCTAAAAGAAACATCATCCAAGGCTTTTTGTTTGCCATACAGTTTTGTTACGTTTTTTACTTCTATTGACATTTTAAAAATTTTGAGATACAAATGTACAACAAAATTTTATTCAATAAATATAACAACGTTCACATATGTAAAATTATGGCGTAAAAATTGTTCTCGACCTCTGCTTGCGTTAAATACACGTTGTTATGGGTGGTTGTAGGTTTTAATATCTTGTGTGTTCTGTGTTCCAATTACTCATTCGTAATTGTTCACTTCGGCTTCGCTCAGTGCAAGCATTGCTAATTGCTTAAACCTATCCAATCTTTACTTTAATTACATCATCAATATTCGTTGTGTAACAGGGAGATAGACGAGCTTGCTTCATTTTAAATGTTTGCGTATCCGTAGTAGCAACTCGAATAAGGTTTTTGTGGTATTTTTGATTTATCTCATCTACCGCCTGCATTAACTTTTCGTGCTTCTGGTTTGAGTTAAAAAATAGCGATAGTTGATGTTGGTCAGCATCCACAAAATCCGATAACGTTACTCCTGCCCTCTTGTAATGCAGGTTTTCTTTGAAAATTGAAGTAAGCCCCTCGACTGCAAACTCAATTAACTCCAAGGTCGATGATGTGGGGAAAGGAAGCTTTATATCTATCGACTTGGAATATTGTGTTCTTGTCTCTTTATGAATATTGGTTTTAATAAAAAGCGACATACGTTTGCAAAGCGAATTTTGACGACGCAATTTATTGGCACACAGTGTTGTAAAGGTAACTATCCGTTCCTTTAGTTGATCAAAAGTTTGATATTCTGTTTCAAAGGTGCGAGTTGTAGAAATACTTTTATGTTTCTCCTCGCGTTCCATTTCTATAGCAGGCAAGCCTTTCAACTCCTTTTGCAAATTTAACCCTACTACGGTCATATTATTTAACACCCAACTTTCTGGTAGCTTAACAAAATCGGTGGCTTTATAAACCCCTATTTTATTTAATTTTGCCACACTACGCCTTCCTATTCCCCAGACGTCACCAACATCTAACCATTTTAGGGCTTTCAGGCGCAATTCATCGCTGTCTATCACGTGTACTCCTCCGGTTTGTTTGGGATATTTCTTAGCAATCCTATTTGCTGCTTTAGCCAATGTTTTTGTGGGGGCAATACCTACAGATATTGGCAATCCAGTAAAAAGATCGACCTGCTTTTTCATTTTTAATCCGTATTGAGAGAGATCTTCATCTATACCGCTTAAATCCAAAAAACATTCGTCTATTGAATAAATCTCCTGTATGGGGCTGTATCTTGAAAGTATGCTCATCACTCGTCGGCTCATATCGCCATATAGAGCAAAGTTGGCAGAAAATATCTCTACACCATGTTTGTCGAATATTTCCTGACACTGAAAGGCTGGTGCTCCCATTGGTATGCCTAACCGCTTTGATTCTTCTGAACGGGCAATAACACACCCATCGTTGTTGCTCAAAACAACAATAGGCTTTCCAACGAGCTTAGGATTAAAGATTCGTTCGCAAGAGGCGTAAAAGTTATTACAGTCAATTAGCGCAAACATCTGGTAGGAGTGGGTCTTATAATTAATACAACAATAGCCCAAATAGTAAAATCATCGTTTCTAGAAACGTGAATAACTGGAAAATCTTCGTTATAGGGTAGCAGGTCTATTCCTTGTTTGGAAAACTTAATCCTTTTCAGGGTAAATTCATTGTCAATAGCGCATACTGCAATGTCGCCATCTTTAGGCTCCGAGCGTAAAGACCTGTCCATATAGAAGTAGTCGCCGTCGCTTATAAACGTATCCATTGAAATTCCGTAAGCCCTGCCGATAAATATAGCTTCACTGTTTTTCAGATACCTGCCCAAAATATCCAACTGCTCGAAAGAGAAATCCGCAGCTGGAGAAGGGAAGCCCGCAGGAATCGCTCCTGCAAAGGGAAACTCTTGAGATGAATTTTCGCTCGAAGGGTGGAATATTTCAACAGAGTTGTCGTTTTTCGGTTGTTGCATTTTCGTGAATACTTTTATGCAAAGATACGAAAAATGGGGCATCTGAAAATCTCTCTATACCTATCAAAGTTAACAGACAAAACAATTTTTCAATGTAAAATGAGTTTATTAGAAAAAATAAACTTAAGAAAAACAGACATGAAAAAACTTCTTTTAATTGCAACGACAGTTCTTATATCAATAACAGGTATTGCTCAAAACGGATTTTACCTTGGCTATGAAAATGGGTTCTTCTCTGAAAGATACGACTATGTAAACAGCAAAGCTAAAATATTTTCCCAATCTTCAATTGGCGAAATTTTGGGAGGCTATTTTGGATTCAAATATGACACATATACAATTGAAACTGGATTTTATGGATTATTTTCCTCAATACCATTGAATAAATATGACTACAGCAACTTTTCTACAGAGAAAACCCTCTCATTTACAAGTGGACAAGAGAGCTGGCTGATTCCACTACGCTTTGGAAAGGAATTTCTAATGGTTCAGGATAAATTATTTATAAAGCCTGAGATAGGTTTTAACGTTACTATCTCGCGTGATTATTCTGAAAATCCGCTAATAGTGGGTGCAGGCGAAAATATTACACCTTATTCGGGAAGTAATTATTTTGTTCCGTCTGGTTCGGATTCCACGAGAATTGATGGCTATGTTTCATCAAAAGTTAATTTCAGTATCGAACCTGCCATTTCATTTGGTTATCGTTTTAAAAAGAAGGCAGATATTTACTTGAAGTGCAGCTATATTGCAAGCTTTAATCCAACATATTACGAAACAATTACTCATTATTCAGAGACCGAAACGGTACATGCTACTAGAAGTGTATCAAACGCTATTCTATATCAAATAGGGTTAAGATATTACTTTGCTAAACGTGAATAAAAAATTTGTCTGCCAATAGCCAGTATTTATTTGGTAACACAGAGATAGATTCTAGCCCCTTCTGATTTTTTGTGAAAGAGTCTCCCATTTCCTAAAAAACCACTATCTTGCGCGTTTATTTTTAGGGAATGCGTATTTTTTTTCAGATTTTTATTATCCTTATTCTTTGGACTGTCTCGACAAACCTGTCGGCACAAACTCAACTTTCAGATATTTCTAAGACAAATAAATGCACTAAAAAAACGCGCAAATATGTCAGAGGATACAAAAAACAGGGGATTTCTTTGTTTCGTGAACTTAAAGCATCACTGTGTGACACTGCGTCATTAGACAGTTATTGTGTTCATGTAGGTAATTTTTATTTTGATTCTCCAATAGAGAAAGTGTGGGAATGCGCGTCAGCATCAAATCCTAAAGATATATGGAGAGGAAAAATCTTATCACTATCATTTATTTATGACAACAATGACGACAAACTCTATTTCCCAACAGATTTACAAAAAAACAGCCTAAATACCGATCAGATATACTTTATAAACTTACGGCTCTTAAAAGGGCTGTTTAATCTCCCTACTGCCCTGAAAGTTACCAAAATAGATCCTGAGCAGAAAATAATAGAGTTTACATATTTGCGTGGTGGGAAATCGGAAGGGAAACAGTCGTTGCAATTTATTGCTAAATCAGACACTGAAACAGAAATAATACACACAACATATTATCAAAGTGGCTCAAGATTCCGTGACCGCAATCTATATCCATTCTTCCATCAACGAGCAATTGCAGAGCTACACAAAAATGTTAAAAAAGGAACGGTAAATATTAATTAAAACACTTACCCAACTATTTCTCTCTTTTTAAACCCTCTTTAAGCTGATAATTAGCCTATTAAAATTTTTCATCTAAATAAAAACATCAATAGCCTACTTAATTGATAATTGTTAATTGCTAATTGCACATTGTTTCGGGCTAAAGCCCATAAATAATACATCCACCTTTACAACTTTTTCTTATGAGACAGCCCCAAAACTTAATATTATTTATGGTTCAATAATTGAGTTAAAAGTTGAAAGTTTAAAAGGAATGCTTATCTTTAACCCGAAATCATAATGCTTAAAATTTATAAACAAATGAAAAAAATTACCAAATTCAAATTAACACTCGCTTTCATGGCGACTCTATTTAGCACTGCCAATGTTTTGGCAGAAGACTACAACCTCTGGATTTGTGGCACTCAGGTAACTGATGCTAACAAGGACAACCTAACCATTATCAACGGAACAAATGGCTGTACAGTTACTGGTATAATAAGCTACAACTCCGGAACTAAAACTCTTGCTCTAAATGAAGCAACCATAGAAACCACAGGCAACGTCTATTGCATTCAGTCCAAAATTCCAGGAATGAAAATTGAGGTTACAGGCACAAATATCCTAACTGGTAGTGGATGGTCGTCAATATCTTTTGAGGATAATAATTACGGCACTATTCAAGGTGACGGTACGCTTGAAGTACAGAATACTCACCCCTCTGGGCAAGCAATATTTATGAAAAACAGCTCGTTAGTTGTTAAAAATTGTACGCTAAATGTTAAAAGTGGCAAAAACGCTATTTTCGGCAATTCTGGCGAACGTAAGCTAATCTTCGAAAACGCAACGGTAACTGCAGATTTATATCACACAGGGATAAAAGAGGGCACAATTCAGGGCTTTAGCAAGATATATTTTAATGGCTGTGCACTTACAGAACCTCTTGGTGCCGTGTTTAACGCTGACCAAAAGGCAATCTGTAAAAATACAGACGGCACTATCTTTAATACCCAAATAAAGATAGAACCTGCAACACTCTATGGCTTGAAGATTTGCGATGTGCCGGTAACATCACTTAATAAAGATAACCTATCCGATATCCCCGGTGTAACTAAAGGAACTGTTTACTATAGCCCAGAAGACAACACTCTTACGCTCGACGGTGCACAAATGTCCATGACTGGCAACAGATGTTGCATTTTATCACATAATGACGATTTGATAATTGATGTTAACGGCAACAATTATCTAGAAGGTGATGGATGGTCACCAATATCTATCGTAGATGACAATTCGGGCACGATTCAAGGTAGCGGAGAGCTTTATTTAACCAATAAACAAGCAGAAGACCAAATAATTTTTGTGGATAGAGGCTCGCTGACCATTAGAAACTGCACAATAAGTGCAACCGAAGGTAGAAGCACTATTTTTGGCTATTCGGGCGAAGGAACACTTACCATTGACAATGCTACGATGACTGCATTTTTAAATGAAACCGAAGTAAAAGAGGGCTCAATCATTGGCTTTGACATAAACATTAACACTACTAAGACAGCTCCTGTAAACATGATTACAGAAATTGACGAGTTAGCAGAAACCCTCGTTCGACTATATCCAAACCCGGTTGAAAGTATGTTAACAATAGAGCGCAACAATAACGACGAAGTTGTTATTGAACTGTACAACAATAGTGGCACATTAGTCAGCACATTTAAAACTAGCAATACAACAACCACTATAGATGTCGAAATGTTAAGCTCAGGTATTTACTTTGTAAGAATAATCGAAACTAACAAAACCACAGCACATAAATTTATCAAGAGATAATTTTAATGTATTGAGGATAAAGAAAAAGGAGTCGTCTCGTTCATCGGGGCGACTCCTTTTTCAATTAGTAAAAAATAATTTACGAACTTTTAATACCTATTGTAAATACCCATGTAACAGCTACTATAGTCCAATCGGTATAACTCAATTAACGATCGTTCCAACCTTTTCGCCACGTATAATTCGTAATATATTTTCAGGATTATCTCCATTGAAAACAATAATAGGCATGTTATTTTCGCTACAAAGAGCAAATGCAGTCATATCCATTATCTTAAGGTTTTGTTTAATTGCCTCCTGATATGTTATTGTATCATACTTAGTTGCATCAGGATGTTTTTCAGGATCAGCACTATAAACCCCATCAACGCGGGTAGCTTTAAAGTATCCGTCAACTTCAAGTTCAATAGCTCTGAGTGCTGACGCAGTATCGGTAGTAAAATATGGGTTCCCTGTTCCTCCGGCTACAATCACAATATTTCCGTTTTGCAGAGCTTCTATTGCTTTCCTTTTTGAATAAAATTCCCCAATCGGCTCCATACGAATAGATGTAAAAACCGAACACTTTTTGCCAACAGAAATTAATCCAGACTGCAATGCCAAACTATTAATAATCGTTGCCAACATTCCCATTTGATCGCCTGTTACCCTATCGAAACCCCTGCCAACACCTTGTAACCCACGGAAAATATTGCCGCCACCTATAACAATGGCTACCTCTACTCCCAATTCTGAAATGGTTTTAACCTGATTAACATAGTTCATCAATGCTTCAGTATTAATTCCCTGTTGATTTTGCCCTGCTAACGACTCTCCGCTTAATTTTAGCAGTATTCTACGGTATTTTAACATATCTGTAATATTTTGGTTTCAAAATCGCAATTACAAAGTTAAACTATATTTTTGACAATCAAATATATGTAAGTAATATTAAGATACTCGCAACAAAAGAGCAATGTTTTACAGAAATGTTAATTGCAAACTATTAGCTTTTTAATTCGATTACGAATTCTTAACTGAAAACAGCTTTTACCGCCCAATATTTACCATAAATTTGTAAGCATAAAAATTTCATTTTTTAGCAAAACTATTCATATGAGAGAGTTTTTTAATTAAAACAGAAACAATGAGAATTTTTTTTTCAACAACTGCCCTTACTCTGCTCTGTTTAATCTCTTATTCTCAGGATTTAACAAATAAAGTAAAAGGTGTAGTTAAAGATGCTTTTACAGATGAGAGGTTAATGTTTGCTACAATCACCCTTACTGTTGATACACTGAAATTTTATACAACTTCCGATAGTGAGGGAAGATTTAATTTTGA
>DAOSIN010000058.1:0-5105 GCA_035366675.1 Salinivirgaceae bacterium
AAATTATTTCTGTGATGGATTGCAATTTTTTGTAACGATTCTAATGAATTTTCAACCACAACAAAGCCAATATCTCCATCAAAATCAATGTCTTGCGGTAACGATTCAACCAAAAAGGCTTTAACCCCCTTTTCAACAAGCTCCATTATGTATTTGTGCCCATTTCCCGAGTCTCCACTAAGTGCAATAAACATAACCGATTTAGTAAATTTCAACGACCTCGAGTCGATAAGCAAAGTCTCAACTTCAATTTTCGGATTGCCGTACAGCGTTCCGTTTGTAATTTCAGCTATATTATCAAGGAAGTATTTCATACAATTGAGTTAAAAATTAAAAGTTTGTAAAGTAGAGACGGAGCATGCTCCGTCTCTACATAATTGCTCATTGCACATTGTTCATTGATTTAGTTCGGTTATAACAATTACGACACAACGGCTCATATTGATCGGCTTCGCCAAGTTGAACCAATTTATCGCCACCTTCAAAACGATGCGAAAAACTTGCTAAGCTTCCGCAGCGGACACAAATAGCGTGAACTTTGGTAACATACTCAGCCTTAGCCATAAGTTCGGGCATCGGACCAAAAGGACGTCCCATAAAATCCATATCTAATCCTGCGACAATAACTCTTACACCGTTGTTTGCCAATGTTTCACACACATCGACAATACTTTTATCGAAAAACTGAGCTTCGTCAATCCCAATCACATCAACATCGGAGGCTAACAGCAAAATACTCCCCGACGAATCTACTGCTGTAGAGCGTATTGAAGTGGAATTGTGCGAAACAACCTCCTCTTCAGAGTAACGAACATCAATCCGTGGTTTAAAAATCTCGACCTTTAGCTTGGCATATTGTGCCCTACGCAATCGCCTGATAAGTTCTTCGGTTTTTCCGGAAAACATACTGCCGACAATTACCTCAATGCAGCCCTGTCTTATTGTTTCACCAGATTGTATGTCGTGTTGCATAATAATTACAATTGGTACCAAATGTACAAATATGCTTTAAATTGACCGAAAATACAAGGAAAAATAAATAAACAAAAAGCCTAAACAACTGATAGTATGTCTATTGCTTTTTATAATACCAATAGACTACAACCTCGAACCTCGCTGTAATCTAGTCGTCCTAACACTTCAAATTGGTTGTTTTGGCTAATTCTGCCAATATCAGCGGTTTGAATAAATGCGCATGAGTGTTGATTGGCAAGGTCAATAATATTTATACCTCCAGTTGCTGTTTGGCTCAGTGCCAAAGGATTGTGTGTATTGTAAAGTAAAACTCGCATCCACGGCGGAGTGTTGAAAAGACCGTTTCCTTTGGAATAGGCTTGACTTAAAAGCTCAGCCATTCCATACTCACTATAAATTTGTTTAAGTCCAAAGGCATTGGAAAGCGTTTGGTGTACCTCTTCGCGAACAATCTCTTTTTTTCGCCCTTTCATTCCACCGGTTTCTATTATAATGGTTGATTTTAAAGGGAGTTGATACTTTTCGGCAAAATCAAGCAGTGCAAAGGTTACTCCGAACAGTATTGTAGGTACTTGCTGTTTCTCATTTTCTAACAGTTGATTATAAAGGTCTTGGAAATCATATAAATAGAATCCACTCTGCTTGTAGCAACTTATATTTATCAGCTCCTTAGCCATAAAAACCAATGATGAGCCTTCACGCTCAAGATAAGATGGCAGCAAAAATAAAAAGCAATATTTCTGTGGTTCTCCAAAAAAGTGAGAAAAGCTATTTGTAAAAGCCTTTTTATAAAGCTCGATACTCGAAACCAAGTGTCGCGATTGTCCTGTGTTTGTCGTAGAGCTACTAGTAAAAATTATTTCAGGTTGATTTTCACCACAATAAATATCAAAATTCTTAAAAAACTCGACTGGTAGAAAGGGTATTTTTTCTATCGAATCCACGCTACGACTATCTATATTTAAGTTCTCAATAAATGTTTTGTAAACTTCAACACTTTCAGCCTGTTTATGAAAAAGCTCAAGAGCTGTTTTTTCAAAATCAATATTATTAAATATGTCATTATTAACGCTTTGCATATTACTTTACTTTGTCAATATTTCGAAAGTAAATATCTATAATTGTGCCAAAAAACAAAAAACCGGATAAATCCGGTTTAGTGGGTCGTACTGGATTCGAACCAGTGACTTCTACCCTGTCAAGGTAACACTCTGAACCAACTGAGTTAACGACCCAAAGGAGTGCAAATATACGAAATTATTAAAAACTATACCAAACTATTGTTCAAAATAACAATTGGTAGATTCAACCTGCAATAACCTATGGATGTTATGCGTTTAATATTTGCAAATGTCTTATATTTGTTTTGTAAAGTGTACGTTGGAGCAATTTTGACGGACAGCACAGTGAAAAACGGAAAAGCCGAAAGCCGAAAGTGGAGGCAAATTTAATTTTTATAAAAAATGAAAAAGAGATTTTTAAATTTTGGGCTACTTTTAGCCTTGGGGCTAACAACTGCCTTGTTTAATTCTTGTGGCAGAGATGATGACAATAACGGAGACACTATTGATAATGCTTCAAAGATTACAGCTACAAATGTAAACAATGGCTCTACTCAAATCAAAACAGTAAAAGCTATTGTTTTTTGGGAAAGTGGCAATAATTATGAAAGTGAAGCAATTGCACAAGCACCTTATCAAAACAATGGTTTTACATTGGAACTTCCGGCAACACTACAAGACAAATACTTGGAAACGATTGATACGGATGATTTGGAAGGAATTTTCGTAAGCGATAAAAATTTCAAGTCGTGTTTTCTTGAAGACCTAAGAGGTTACAACGGAGATGATAATGTAATTGGCTATTTTTATTTGGAGGAAGATAATGAGAACTGGGAGCATTACACTTCTTGGATATATGTTGATAGAAATGTAACCATAAAAGGAGAAGTCGTGGATGACGAAGAACAAGGAAATTTTGATTTAACACTTAAAAAAGGTTGGAACATTGTGTATGAAAGTTACATTGAGATGGAAAATGGTATAGTTATGGATTCTTTTACAATTTCAAGCAAAAAACCGTCAGGAGTATATTTTACTTGGAATTTTTATGGTGATTATGACTGTAGTTCAACAAGCGTTGCATCAAAATCTGTTAAAAACTCAAAATTGTTCTTTTCAAAATTGAAAGAAAACAAAAAGAAATAATATTATGTTGTCTTCAATTTTTGCAGACAGTACTGAGAAAAAACGGAGAAGCCGAGAGCCGAAAGTGGAGGCAAATTTAATATTGAAAAAAATGAAAAAGAAATTTTTAAATTTTGGACTACTTTTAGCCTTGGGATTGACAACTACCGTGTTTAATTCTTGCGACAAAGATGATGACAATAACGGAAGTGCTAATAGTGATAACGCTTCAAAGATTACAGCTACAAATGTAGTCAATAGCTTGACTCAAATCAAAACAGTAAAAGCTATTGCATATTGGGAAAGTGGCAATGATTACGGTAGCGATGCGATTGCACAAGCACCTTATCAAAACAATGGTTTTACATTGGAACTTCCTGCAACACTTGAAAACAAATACTTGAGAACAATTGCAGATGACTTTGAAGAAATTACCATAAGCGATAGAAATTTCAAGTCATGTTTTCTTGAAAGCCCTAATGGTTACAACAGAGATGATAATAAAATTGGCTATTTTTATTTGAGCGGAAGAAATGACGATAACTGGCATTACATTTTTTGGATGTATGCTGATAGAGATGTAACCATAAAAGGAGAACACAAAGAGATTAACGAGGAGTATGGCAGTGAATACATAGAAAAATTTAACTTAATACTTAATAAAGGTTGGAACATTGTGTATATTAGTTATGTCATAGATACAGAAAGTAGTAAATATGGTAGAGGAGATCTGCTTACATTAACAATTTCAAGCAAAAAACCGTCAGGAGTAAATTTTACTTGGATTTTTAATGATGATTACGACTATTGCTCAGCAGGCGTTGCATTAAAACCTGCAATAAACTTAAAATTGTTTTCTTTAAAATTGAGAGGAAACAAAGGGAAATAATAAAAAAATGTCTGCAACATGCGGTATAATACCGATTGGGCATCTACTATTGTCCAAACTTCACTGTCGTTTGTTTGGATAATCTATCTGAAACATCGGTATTTACAATTGTAAAATTTAAAAAAAAATGGACTATTTTTAAATTACAATTGGTATAATTTGTATTGTATTAGCCCCTTAAATAGTCGGACGAAATTATAACAAATAATACAGCTTTTATTCCAGGAATGTTTTATATTTGTTCAGTAAATTTACATTAATAGCCATAAAAACATTAAACATTGCTTCATATGAAACGAACATACCAGCCTTCTATGAAGGGAAAAGGTAAAAAGAGAAAGTGTTTTTAACTTTTAACTGCATAACATGTGAGTTCCATACAACCTTAAACTGAAAAAATTATAAACATATGAAATCAAAACTACTTTTAACAGGATTATTATTACAATCATTAATTGTTTTAGGGCAACCATATCAATCGATTTTTTCGGCAGATACAACAAGATGGAATGTTTTCGAATGTGTTCTCGATGGTGGTGGTACGATTGTTTATTATTCATTTTCCGACACGTTGATAAATGAGAAAGTATATCACACTATGTATAGAGAATATATTTATTCAGCAGATCAAGAACCTGGATTTTACAATGAACTGTGTGGATATGTACATGAGGATACTGTTTTGGGAAAATATTGGTTTTTAAAATTTATGGATGGTGAATATAAAGAGGCACTTTTCATGGATTTGAGTTTAAATAAAGGTGATACAATGGCAATAATCAGTGATTTCAGGTATATGCGGGCAGATTCGGTAATTGTTGATTCGGTGTACTATGTAAATGATAAAAAAATTGTAGCAATTGATAAATCACACTACGATTGTTATTATGGAGATAAGGTAAAGTTTATTGAAGGGGTTGGTGCTACGAATGGATTTTACATGGGTGAATGGTGGGAGCAACCGGAACCATATACTTTAATGTGCAAATTTGAAAACGATATTAAAACCTATTCGATAGATAAAGAGTGGTTTATCGATTGTTTTCATGATGGTG
>DAOSIN010000058.1:5115-8382 GCA_035366675.1 Salinivirgaceae bacterium
CTCCGACGCCGCAGACGTTGTTTAGCGAGCGGGGAATTCATGATTCTGAATTTGGAAATAATATATCAATTTACCCAAATCCATCACAGGGAAAAATATGTATAACGATTGAAAACTTCAATTCAAAATTAAGTTATACCTTGTTTAACTCATTAGGGCAAATAATCTCAGAAGGTGATTTATTGGAAAATTCAAATGAATTAGATTTACATGAACAAGGACTATTTTTCATTAAAATATCTGATGATAAATATCAAACAACTAAGAAAATAATAAATTACAACCACTAACACATGTGTAGTACATGCGAGTTTCAAAGGTTTTTAAGCGTTTGTAACTCGTAAAAAGAATCGTTGCAAACTGATAGATTTTCGCCTCGCGGTCTCGCACAACAAATAGAATGTGTTTCTGAACCTTAATTAGGACAAAACCGTGAAAGAGAAATTAACAAAATCAGGAATAAAAGCATTTTTAGCACCAATTCGTTGGATAATTGTTACAGGACTTGTGTTTTTTCTCGCTTCGGGAGAAATAAATATTTTAAGAGCATGGATTTATATAGGAATTTATGCTATTGGCGGACTAATTGTTAATACCATACTCTTAAAAAAAACTCCAAAACTCTTAAATGACAGAGGAAAGATGCAAGAAGGAACAAAACAATTTGATAAGTATATTATCCTAACCTACTTTTTATTTGCGATAGTAATAACCCCATTTGTTGCAGGAATTGATGTAAGATTAAATCTTATTGAATCATTACCCTTCTTCTACTTATATATAGGAATTACCCTATATATTTTTTCAACTATCTTTTCTATATGGCCAATGCTTTATAATCCTTTCTTTGAAAGTACTATACGAATACAGAGAGAAAAAATCATAATGTGATCGATACTGGTCCATACAAAATAATACGTCATCCAGGATACCTTGGAATGCTTTTAGGTTCTATATCATTACCATTGGCATTAGGCTCTGTACTTGCGTTTATTCCTATGTTCATTATGATAATTTTAATTTTTGTCAGGACATATTATGAAGATACAACTTTACAGAAAGAATTGACTGGATACTCAGAATATTGCAAAGAAGTTAAATATAGATTAATTCCTTATATTTGGTAAATCTAGTGATTTATAGACTGTTTGTGTATTAGCCCCTTAAATAGTCGGACAAAATTATAGAAAATAAGCTATAAACTTGCAAAGATGAAAAAGAGAGCTTTTTTTACAAAAACAATAAAATATTTGCAAATGCAATTATCTTTAATCAGATTTATTTGTTATATTTCATTGATTTACAAAAACTTATAAAAATAAGAAAATAATATACGAATATTATAAATTTTATATTTACGAATGTTTTATATTTGTTTCGTAAACTATACGTTATGCTGCATAAAAACAAACTTTTTACAAAAGATTACAATATTTAATTTATTCATTAAAAACAAATTAGTTATGAAAACAATTGTTTATGTTCAACTCCTTTTTTTGATAAATTTTTTGATGTTTTTTAAAACCTTAAATGCTCAGGAATTTGGAATTACTAACCAAGAAGTTAGCGGAATATTAAATACCGGACATAATGTTCAAGTCTGGGAAGTATTACCAGAATTTACCAGGCAAGGAGAATATGAAATAAAAATTAAACATGCTGCAACCGGAGAAGTCGGGAGTTTTTATATAGTGGCATGGGCAGATACAAATAACGATGGAAAACCTGATAAGGAGATAAGTCGTTCTGGGCTAAAAACAGCTTCTAATGAAGGTGAGTGGAGCTCATGGAATTTTAAATCAGACTACAGTAGGATCTTTGTTGGCAATACATGGAGTTCATCCAATGAGAAAATGTACTATCAAATTGGAGGTACAGTTAATGGTTATACAGGTCTTTCTAACACAGTTTTTTATTCAAGAACATTTAATGGACAACCAAGTCAGTCTACAGCACCAAGATTTACAAATATTAAAGTCAAAATTATTAAGTAGTTATTTAATTATGATTAGTGATAATAATATAACTATACTATATAAGTTTAGAAAATTATAGAATTACAAAAAATGGTAAAAAACATGATAGATTCAAGTACTAAATACAACATCTTATGCTTAGCGTACACCATAATCTGCCTGACATACTGTCTGTTTCGTTTTGTATAATATTCTTTATTACCTTTGTGTTACATTTTCCATTTTGACTTACAAATAGCCGTTTTTTTTGTATATATTTGCTGATAGCATTTTTAGTGAAAGCATATGTCAAAAACAGCAAATATTATCAGCAACGATCCGCTTTTATCTCCTTATTCATACATAATTGAGAGACGATTTAAAAAAGCTCAAAACAAAATAAGAGAGCTATGTGGCACGGAAGATAAACTTGTCGATTTTGCCAATGGGCACCACTACTACGGTCTGCACCGTGATGAGAACTTTTGGTATATGCGCGAATATGCACCAAATGCCACCGCAATTTACATAATTGGCGACTTTAACGATTGGTGTGAATTGCCTGAATATGAGCTTGTGAGAATAAATATTCATGGTGACTGGCAAAGAACATTTCCTATTAGTGCATTAAAGCACGGACAACAATATAAGTTGTCTATTCACTGGAATGGCGGACAGGGACTAAGAATCCCGTCATACACACGAGTCGCTATACAAGATAATGACACAAAGCTATTTGCAGCTCAAGTTTGGGACCCTCCCACTCCATACAAATGGGAAACTCCGAAAATAAAAAAGGTTGAATATCCACTAATATACGAGGCACACGTAGGTATGGCAACCGAAGAAGAGCGGGTTGGTTCTTTCAGAGAATTTGCCGACAACTGCTTGCCAAATATCGCCAAAGGAGGATATAATACCATACAGTTAATGGCAATTCAGGAGCACCCCTACTATGGTTCCTTTGGCTATCACGTATCGAATTTTTTTGCTGTCTCATCTCGCTTTGGGACACCAGACGATTTGAAATATTTAATCGACAAGGCACATCAACTTGGAATTGCAGTAATAATGGATTTAGTTCATTCTCACAGCGTTAAAAACACCGAAGAGGGTCTTGGAGAGTTTGACGGATCTAAAGGATTATACTTTCATGTTGACCACAGACGTGAGCACGTAGCGTGGGATTCACTATGTTTTGATTACGGGAAAAGACAAGTTCTTCACTTTCTGCTCTCTAACTGCAAATATTGGATTGAGGAATATAACTTCGATGGCTTCCGTTTCGACGGCATTACCAGCATGTTATATT
>DAOSIN010000059.1:0-8337 GCA_035366675.1 Salinivirgaceae bacterium
ACTAATTCACAATGATTTAGTTGGATTTATTTTGTTAATTTACGAATGTCCCTAAGGAGCAAGGGAAAGTTAATAAAAAAGGTCAGTGGAACACTGACCTTTTTATTGATTTCTAATTTCTAAGTCCGGTGCTAATCATTTTTAATACATCTAATTGATCTGCCAAACTCTTTGGGCCAAGATCCTCTTAATACATTTTCATTAAGAGTAAATGTTATGGAGATAGCTTGTGATTTTGTTTTTGAAGTCTTGCTCCAAAATGTAGCCTCGCCGCCCACTTGATAGAAATTTCTCTTATCGGCATGTAACTGTCTGTAGCCTGTAGGCATAGCATTAAACATGTAGTTATCTTCTCCAGCTGTTTTTTTATCGCTTCCTTCAAAAGCTTTCCATCCATCTGTTGATTTTAGTTCTTTACCAGCAGTGAGTGAACCTCCAACGTTATCTATCAGGTCAAGCCATTCTGTTTCAGTTGGAACTCTCCATCCTTCTGGACACAAATTTTGATTATCTGCAGCATGCCAACTATATAGCAAGCCCTGTTTACTTTTGTTTTCGGGTTTGTCTTCAACATTGGTATATGCGCCCGCACTATTTCTCCACGCATCATTATTTGCTGGAGCAAAAGTAATTGCTTTACCATCGTTATACTTAGTTGTTTGTAAGTTTTGTAAAGTCCAGTAGTATTTGCCAATCTTAGCTGCGTCGTAAGAGTTTCCGTCAATGTCTTCTACTGTTACTATATTACTCCAATTACCATTTGCAAACAGTATGTATTTTTCTCCGTCATCTGCAGTCAAAGTAATATATTTCTCATTGTTAACTACCCACGTATTATCAGCTTTTAACAATATGTTTAATTTAGCACCCAATATTGTGCCCTCTTGTTGTTCTGAAGTGGGTTTTTGTCCTGGTTTATCATCCATTTTGATTAATTTGCTTTCTTGTGCGCTAACAGAAATTGCAAATATGGTCAGTAAAACTAAAATGTTTGCTAATTTGTTCATAATCTTAAGTTTTGTTGTTTAACGTATTAATAAATATTGATTATATAACGACAAAATTAATAAATTAAGTATATGTTTTTATTTTTTTTTTACTAATCAACTTTAAAAACCTTTCTTAAATAATCTCCCGATACGGTAAAAGCCCACACCATTGCCATTACAGCAATGCCGGGAGTCATTGCAAGCCAAGCTTTCCCAACTATGATATAGCCATAATGGTCTCGTATCATGGCTCCCCATGTTGGCGCAGGCGGTTCAATTCCAATTCCCAAAAAGCTTAAACCACTTTCGATTAATATTGCCGATGCAAAATTCGATGCTGAAATCACCATAATTGGACCTATAATGTTTGGCAGCAAATGTCTTAACATAATTCTGAAATCTGAAAAACCTAAAACCCTCGCTGCCTCAATGTACTCCATATTTTTTAGTTGCAAAACTTTTCCTCTTACAACACGTGCCACTTCTACCCACATTGTAAGCCCAATAGCAAGAAAAATTTGCCAAAATCCTTTTCCAAGAGCCATACAAACAGCAATTACTAATAAAAGAGTGGGGACAGACCAAAAAACATTAATTACCCAAACAATTATTTTGTCAATAATTCCACCATAGTATCCTGATATTAAGCCTAATAAAATTCCTATTACTAACGAAACAAGCACTGCCACAAGACCAACCGATAATGATACTCTTCCGCCAATTATCAGGCGGCTCAGCATATCTCTACCGAAACGGTCGGTACCTAAAATGTAACGTTTCGTAACTAAGTTTTGTTCACTAATTGTTTTACGCATATCGACAGAGTTCTCCTCTATTTTTTCCCCTGTGATATCCGTAAAAACAATTGTGTCGCCTTTTATAATATAATTTTCAGGTTCCGAGACTTGAAATAAAATATCGTGGTAGAATAGTGTTTGTTCAAAAACACGGTTGGAACTGCCATCGCTTTTCTCATATATCGTGACTGAAATATTGTCCCATTTTAACGAGTCGTACGGGATTAATCTGTAGTCATTATCAGCACCATGCAGCCATTTATGAAAAAAGCTCTTTTTTTGTATAATATTGTTGTTCTTGACTTTCAGTGTTCTAACAGTTGTGCCAGGGTTCTGTAATGATATAGTTGCAAGCTGACTATTAGCATTTGGAGATGAGTCGGGTGTGATTAAATAGCCTAAAAATGAGAGTGTTCCGAAAATAACTATCAGTGAAATTCCCGTATATGCAATAATTTTTGATGCACCCTTTCTCTTAGTTTTGGAACCCATTTCTGCCTATTTGTAAATTAAGTATTTCTCCCTTTTTTGTTTAAATATCTCAATATCAGCTTTCCAACTCTCTTTAATTAGTTTGATATCAACTCCCTCTTCAATTTGTTTTTGCAATGATTTATCACCGGCTAAAAATTTAAAATAGCTATTAAAAAAGTCTGGCATATTGAGACTTTTAAAGGCGTTTACGAGAAAACTTAACTCAATTTCATTGCTTTCTCCCTTTGCAATTTGGGTGTTTCGTAAATCTTCTCCATAGCATTTAATATTCTTAAATTTGGGAGAGCCAGCTCCTTCCATTGACTCAGGAGTGAAAGTAAACGTATGTTCATTTAAAAGTGGGTGTCCGTATATTTGAAAAGGGTATTGAGTTCCTCGTCCTGCACTAATCACTGTACCCTCGAAAAAACCGAGTGACGGATAAAGATACACCGAAGCCATATTTGGTAAATTTGGAGACGGAGGTACTGGTAACTCATATTTGCAATCGTGCGTATAGTTTAAGCACTCAATAACTGTTAAGTAGCACAGATTCTTATCTTTAAGCCACTTTTCGCCATTAATCATTTTGCTTAGTTCGCCGATAGTCATTCCGTAAACTATTGGTATAGGGTGCATTCCGACAAATGATCGAAGCGATGTATCTAAAACAGGACCATCAATGTAAAACCCGTTTGGATTGGGTCTATCCAATACAATTAAGGGTTTTTGGTTTTCCGCAGCAGACTCCATAACATAGTGCAAAGTGCTGATATAAGTATAATATCTTACACCAACATCCTGAAGATCAAACAGTAAAATGTCAATCTCTTTCAGGTCATCTTTTGAGGGTTTTTTCTTACTTCCGTATAAGGAAACTATTGGTATGCCTGTTTTAATATCTTTACTGTTCTCTATATTTTGACCTGCATCGGCAACACCTCTGAAACCATGTTCGGGACAAAATATTTTCTCAACTTTTATATTCAACGATAATAATGTATCAACAATGTGCACGCCCGATACCAATCCGGTGTGATTGGTAATTATAGCTATATTCTTATTTGTCAACAAGTTGATATATTTGTCAATTTGTTCTGCACCAGAAATAATCTGGCTAAACGCAACTATTTTTGTAAAAAAGTAAAAAAAACTGAACAAAGTGGTAATTTTGCCAACACTAACCATGTTTTGTCTTATAAGGATTTTGATGCTCAAATATACAAAATAATGCAATTTGTACGCTTTATAGTTGGAAGGTTGTTTAAGTCGGGTAGCAAAACCGAGAACTTATCGACTCCTATGTTGAAAATATCAACAATAGGAATAGCACTTGGCATGGCTGTAATGTTGGTATCGATAAGCATTATCATAGGTTATAAGCATGAAATTAGCGAGAAAATTTCAGGATTTTCATCTCACATAAACCTGATAAATTTTGATATGAATTTGTCACATGACAGCAATCCTATTACTGATAATCAACCAGTTTTAGAGAAAATCAGAGAGATTCCTGAGATAAAACATATACAAAAATTTGCAACCAAACCCGGTATAGTAAGGTTGGATACAGAGTTACAGGCAATTGTATTAAAAGGCATATCGACCGATTACGACACAACATTTTTTTCAGCGTATATGGTAGAGGGATTTTTACCAGTTATTAGCGATTCATCTATTAGCAATCAAGTTGTTATATCAAAAACAGTTGCCAATAAACTCAATTTAAAACTAAATGATCGACTGCCAACATATTTTATGCAAAAGCCTGTGCGTGCGCGAAATTTTGTTATTAGCGGTATTTTTGATACAAGTTTCGAAATGTTCGACGAGCTATTTGTATTGTGCGATTTGCGTCATATTCAAAGACTTAACGGCTGGAGTGAAAACGAAATATCAGGATTCGAGGTTTTTTTACATAAATTCGATGATATTGAACATGTTACATCTGAGTTACGGCACATTACAGCATTAGCTTTTGACGAAAACAAATCAACCATGCGAGCAGTTGCTATAACCGAAAGTCAGCGGCAAATATTCGATTGGTTAGAGATGCAAAACGTTAATGTCTATGTTATTATAATTCTTATGATTTTGGTGTCAGGTGCGTGTATGATAACAGGACTACTAATAATGATACTTGAACGAACCGAAGTGGTTGGCATATTAAAAACACTAGGTACAACCAATAAAGTTCTACAAAAAATATTTATAATACGTTCCTCGCAAATTATCGGGAAAGGTTTACTTTATGGTAATATTATAGGAATGGTCCTTATTATCATACAAAAAATATGGCATCCTCTGAAACTTGATGCCACAAATTACTATCTAACGCACGTTCCTGTTGATTTTTCTGTTTTATACTGGGTAATTATCAACGCAATAGCGTTTATAACCCTTCTTACAATGATGACACTGCCAGTTAGATATATTGCCAAACTGCCAGTATCAGACATAATGCGCTTTGACTAAGAGTCTGATTTATTATCAGTTTTTTCGTGTTGATTAGTGTGTTTTGTTAAATTTTTCTTTATCTTATTTATTTCAGTCTCAAGATATTTGATAGTGTGATTTAGCTCCTCTTTTGTATAAACAAGCTCCTTTTTTCCTTGATTTATAAGGTGTATTATCCAGATTCCCAACAATATAACCGCTATTGCAAGACCAATGATAGCATAAAGATAGATATTTCCCATATTTTAAAGAATTTAGTTTTTTATAAAAACGTTGATTAATTACAGCCATAAAGATACATAAATTATTTATTAAATAATTTAAAAAATGCAGATTTTTTTCGTGTCTATGTCTGCTGCATATTTAAGCCTTGAAATACTTCCTACATTCACAAATTTTAATATCTTTGCGTTAATTAGCGAAATGTGCACAAGTGGAGCAATTAAATATTCTAAAGTATCTAATAAATAATAACATATAAAAACTGACAGACTATGAACAAACAAATTTCGGCAAGAATTGAGGAGATAGCCGTAGTGTTGACAAATCAGCTTAGCGTTGTTGAGACACCTGGAGAATTGGATTCTGTCCAAAAAGTATTCGAAATTTTTTCGGAGATGGATTATTACAAAAAGCACCCTGATTATTTGAAATTTGTGGACATGCCCAATGACAAATTAGGGCGTAAGTCGCTTATAGCAGTAATGAAAGGTGAGAAAAAGAAAAGCGACAAAACAATAATTATGATTGGACACACCGATACGGTTGGTATTTCTGATTATGGAACATTGAAACATCTTGCAAATAAACCATACGAACTTACCGAAAAATTTAAAGAGATAGCTTCGACATTGCCACCCGAAGTGAGAAAAGACCTCGAGTCGGGCGAATACCTGTTCGGACGCGGACTTTTTGACATGAAAACAGGCGATGCCATAATTATGGCTGTTATGGAAGAAATCTCGAAAGATATTAAAAACTTCGAGGGTAACTTGATTTTCGCCGCAGTTTGCGACGAAGAAGGAAACTCGGGAGGAATGTTATCTGTTATTCCAGAATTTATAAAACTTCAAGAAAAAGAGAATTTTGACTATTTGGCACTATTAGACACCGATTATATGACATCGGAGTACGAAGGAGACGAGAATAAATATGTATATATTGGCACTGTTGGTAAGCTTATGCCATCGTTCTATATTGTTGGAAAAGAGACACATGTCGGAGAGTCATTTAAAGGAGTTGATGCTAATCAAATAGCTGCGGATATTACGACAAGAATTAATCTAAATGCTGATTTTTGTGATATTGCTGAGGGAGAAGTATCTTTGCCACCTATTACATTGAGGCAGCGTGACTTAAAGCCTGAATACTCTGTTCAAACTGCCAAAACGGCAACACTCTTTTTCAATTATGCAACACACATAAGCACGCCTGATGAAGTTTTGAAAAAAATGATCAAAGCAGGGAAAGAGGCATTTCAAAATACAGTTGATAGTCTTAATACTCAGTACGAAAGATTTTGCAAGCTGGCAGAACGCGAATTTAAAAAACTGCCATGGGAAAGCAGAGTTATTTCATACGAAGAGTTATATCAAAAAGTTAAAGCAGAAATGGGTGCCGCGTTAGACAAACAGTTAGAAAAACTCTCCAACACAATGCTAAAAGATGAATCAATAGACCAAAGAGATTTTGCTTTAAAAATTGTTGAGGAGACACATAAACTATGGTCAGACAGAGAACCAATCGTAATTGTATATTTTACACCACCATATTACCCACATATTTATGTAGAGGGAAAAAGACCAAAAGAAAAAGCTCTGCTTGAAGCTGTTGCAGATGCTGTTAACTCAACCAAAACAGACTACAAATTGGTTTATAAAAAATTTTTCCCATATATATCCGATTTAAGTTATGGTGCTGCACCTAAAGACCCCAAAATTATCGCCGCATTGAAAAACAATATGCCGGGATATGGAACTAAATATTCACTTCCGTTAGAAGAGATGCAGAAACTTGATTTACCAGTACTTGACATAGGAGCTTTTGGTAAAGACGCACACAAATTTACGGAAAGGATAGAGAAGAGATACTCATTTGAGGTGGCTCCGGTATTGGTTTACAAAACTATTATGAATTTGTTGTCAAAATAGTATTCGATTACGATATTTAGTAAACTTAATTTATGTGTTTATTAATTGATAATCGTGTTTTGGTATAGAATTTGATGCATTTAAATAGATTTTTCATACTTTTAAAATTTTGATTTTGTAAAGCCACCTAAAGCCCTTTGGGTGGCTTTACTTTTTTTCAAATATTTGATTTACAACTAATTGACTTTTGATTTCAAAGATATGAGAATTAATTGTTAATTGTAATACCGATTGGACAGCTACTATAGTCCAAACTTCACTGTCGTTCGTTTGAACTACGTATCTGTAACATCGGTATTTACCATTGTAAAATTTTAAAATGATTGGACTATTTTAAAATTACAATTGGTATAAATTGACTCCTCCTTTGAATTTTAACTATATTTGTACCAAAAACTTTTAAGGCTTTATGCGGCTACATGCAACTAATTTGGTCAAACGATATGGTAAAAGAACAGTAGTTAGAGGTGTAAACCTTGAAGTTAATCAAGGGGAAATAGTTGGTTTGTTGGGACCAAACGGGGCGGGAAAAACTACCTCATTTTACATGATTGTTGGCTTAATAAGACCAAATTCAGGACAAATCTTTATTGATGAAAAAGAGATAACTAAGGAACCCGTTTATCTTCGTGCTAAACAGGGAATTGGCTACTTAGCACAGGAAGCGTCGGTTTTTCGCAAACTGAGCGTAGAAGATAATATATTGTCAGTCATGGAGATGGCTCGGTACAGCAAAGAGTATCGTTCTGAGAAACTTGAAGATTTATTAGATGAGTTTGGACTCCAGAGAATAAGAAAAAGTCTTGGAATACAACTGTCTGGAGGTGAACGCCGTAGAACAGAAATAGCACGTGCCTTAGCTATCAACCCAAAATTTATACTACTTGATGAACCTTTTGCAGGAGTTGATCCCATCGCAGTGCAAGATATTCAAGAAATTGTATTTAAGTTAAAAGAGAGAAATATTGGTGTATTAATCACCGACCATAATGTTCACGAAACTCTAAGTATCACTGATAGAGCATATTTGCTTTTTAATGGCTCAATTTTGAAGTCTGGTACTGCAGAAGAATTAAGTGTAGATCCACAAGTAAGAAAAGTATATCTTGGCGAAAACTTTGTTTTACGAAGGTAGAAAGTATAGTTAGAATATGCGATTTTCTCTTTTTGTTATCTTATTCTTTTTCCCATTTTTTACTTATGCTCAGCTAACGAAAGTGAGGGGAAAAGTTATTGATGCCGCAACCAAAGAGCCACTTGCATTTGTCAGTATAGCCTTTCAGGGCACAACAATTGGTGTTATTAGCGATATTGATGGGAACTATCATATTGAAACCCGAACAACTTCTGACACTCTTATTTTTTCGTATGTTGGCTATAGTAAAGAGGTACGCAAAATAAAAAGAGCTCAGTTTCAAGAAATAGATGTGGAACTTACCGCTTCAACTATTTCGCTACAAGAAATTGTTG
>DAOSIN010000060.1:0-8113 GCA_035366675.1 Salinivirgaceae bacterium
GAAAAAGAGTTAGATAATCGCTTGGCTTCCATAGCTATAAGCTCTCCAGACGCTCTCTTAAATGGCGAGAGATTAATCGACAAAACAAAGCCGGAGGTTGTTCAAATGTTAAAAAAAATGAACATAACCGATTTCGATGAGGAGATTGTTGAAGAAGACCCCGACACTATAGTCACCCTACTAAGTATTTATGATTTAGGATTAATCTTCTGGTTTGAAAATGATTTTTTGACAGAAATACAGTTGGGAATTTTTGAAGACGAAGATGCCTTTGAATAAAAAATAAGGCATGCAACAATCAAAACATAATATATGAACATTCGTTCCCTTTATAAGATTTTTGAGAAGCATCAAAAAATCAATACAGATAGCCGTGTCGATGGACAAAACGGTATTTTTTTCGCATTAAAAGGACCAAATTTCGACGGGAATAATTTTGCAGACGCTGCACTTAAAACAAACGCTTATGCTGTTGTTGATAATCCCGAGGTTGTAATTGATGATAGATACATTTTAGTAGATAGTGTAATTAGTACCCTTCAAGATTTAGCATTACACCATCGAGATCACTTCGATATCCCAATAATTGCTATAACAGGAACGAACGGAAAAACAACTACTAAAGAGCTTGTTGCAGCAGTTTTATCAACTAAAAACAATGTTTATTACACAAAAGGAAACCTAAATAATCATATAGGAGTTCCACTTTCTCTGTTAGAATTAAGAAAAGAACATCAAATAGCTGTTATCGAAATGGGGGCAAGCGCCGTAGGTGAAATAGCTTTTCTTTGCTCCATGGTGAGACCAAATTACGGAATAATAACCAATATTGGCAAGGCTCATTTAGAGACATTTGAATCTTTTGAAAACGTTGCGCGCGCGAAGGCTGAACTATATCAATATTTATATGCAAGAAACGGTACAGCTTTCGTTAATTACGATAACGAAGTGTTAGAAGATCTCAATCCACCTAAGAAAACAATTTATTATGGTAAATCTCAATTTACCCATTGTCAAGGAAAATTAACTGAAAATACCGATTATGTTGAGCTTGCTTGGACCTCTGTTGAAACATCAGTAAACCAAGCAAGTGATAGAATTTGGACTGATAGCAATAAGTATATTAAATCCAACTTAGTAGGCTCATACAATTTTGAAAATATTCTGGCAGCAATTTGTGTTGGCGATTTTTTTGGAATTGAAGATATCTATATTAAAGAGGCTATTGAAAATTATATACCCAAAAACAACAGATCGCAATATATAAAAACAGACAATAACAACTTAATAATAGATTGTTACAATGCTAATCCCACCTCGATGAAACATGCGATCTTAGATTTTGCAAAATTTAAGGTTGATAAAGGCGACAAAACATTGATATTAGGCGATATGCTCGAATTGGGCAAATACTCCCAAATTGAACATGATTGTGTGTTGCAAACAGTTGAAGATGTGGGGTTGACTGATATATATATTGTTGGCAAAGAGTTTAATAAGTCAAATAAAGGATACGATAAATGTTTTGCAACAGTTGAGGAGTTAATAAAATATTTAGAAGCAAATCCCATTAAAAATCACACAATACTAATAAAAGGCTCGAGAGGTGTGATGTTGGAGAAAGTAATACCATATTTATAAACCAAACTTTAGTATGTTTATGCGAAATATTGTAGTTTTGATTTTGGCAATTACACTCTTAAGTTGCTCTCAATCAAGAGAAACGTGGCAACACAATAAAGGAATGGCTCATGGTACGTTCTATAATATAACTTACTTATTCAAAGTAGATTTGCAAAAAGATATTGAGCAGATTATAAATCAGACAGATCAGTCGCTGTCTACATTTTCCCCAACTTCAATAATATCACGGTTAAACAATGACGAAGATACAGTTGTATTAGATTCCCTTTTTATACAAGTTTTTGATAAAGGAAAAGAGATTTGGGAAGCTACATCAGGGGCTTTTGATATGACCGTAGCGCCATTAGTGAATGCATGGGGATTTGGTTATGATAAAGGATTTGAAGATCCTCAAAAATCAATTGACTCCATTATGAATTTCGTGGGTTTTGAAAAAATCAGTCGCTCAGGCACCTCCATTATAAAAAAACATAGTGGTATTAAACTTGACGCAAGTGCTATTGCAAAAGGCTTCTCCGTTGATCGTGTAGGACAATTTCTTGAGTCACAAGGAGTAACACGCTATATGGTAGAAATAGGAGGGGAAGTACGCGTTAAAGGCTCTAATCCTGACAATCTGAAATGGAAAATAGGTATAGACAAACCAGCTGATAGTCATATTGTTAGTAACGACCGAGAGTTACAAACTATATTACATCTCAACCATGGCTCAATTGCAACCAGTGGCAATTATCGGCAGTTTTACATTAAAGATGGAAAAAGATACGCACATACAATTGATCCTAAAACAGGATACCCCGTACAACAAGATTTGCTTAGCGTAACAGTTTGGGCACCAGACTGTATGACCGCCGATGCCTATGCCACAGCTTTCATGGTTTTAGGATACGAGGCTTCGCTCCAAATAGTTGACAACACCGATTCATTGGAAGCCTATTTCATTGTAGGTAATAATGCACAACAATACGATGTGTTTTATACCAAAGGTATTGAAGCGATGTTGAAATGAAAATAGTTTCTATTGTAAAGCCACGTCAAATGTTGGCTGAGCTTGTCGAAGCCAAAGTTATGAGGTACAGACACTAATTTGGTTACTTCGACGGTTACTGAACATGCCGAAATATAAACTCAACAGCCATCGAAGCCACCACAACATAACAACACTCAATCATTAAAACCTCTAAACTCAATTTTGAAAATAACAATTTTGCTTTTATAGCTAAATAGTAAAAAAAAATTCATAAATTTGTGGGTGCAGTTATGGGATAATACATTTAAGGTGCGATGGCAAGAATATTAGTAATTGACGACGAGCAAAGTATCCGAAATACACTGAAAGAGATTCTTGAATATGAGGATTTCAAAGTCGATTTAGCATCAGAGGGTTTACAGGCTATAGATTTAGTTGAAAAAAATAGGTACAATGCAGTACTTTGTGATATAAAAATGCCCGGAATGGATGGTATAGAGGTGCTTGAAAAGGTAATGGCGATTAATCCTGATATTCCTGTTATAATGATTAGCGGACATGGTAATATTGATACAGCAGTTGAAGCGATCAAAAAAGGTGCATACGATTTTATCGAAAAACCGTTAGATTTGAATCGTTTAATGGTTACTATCCGAAATGCCCAAGATAAAAACACCTTAATTGAGGAAACTAAAGTTTTAAAAAGAAAGATAGCCAGAAATTGGGAAATAGTAGGGGAAAGTCCTGCTATCCTGCATGTTAAAGAAATTATCGAGAAAGTTGCACCAACAGAGGCACGCGTTTTAATAACAGGAGACAACGGTACAGGTAAGGAGTTGGTTGCAAGACATTTACATATGGGAAGTATGAGAGCCTCTGGTCCTTTTGTTGAGGTTAATTGTGCGGCAATACCGTCAGAACTGATTGAAAGTGAGCTGTTTGGACATGAGAAGGGAGCGTTTACTTCAGCACTTCGACAACGAAAAGGAAAATTTGAGCAGGCACATGGAGGAACTCTGTTTTTAGACGAGATAGGAGATATGAGTTTAAGTGCCCAAAGTAAAGTACTCAGAGCCTTGCAAGAGAGCAAAATTGCTCGAGTTGGCTCAGATAAATTTATTGATGTTGATGTGAGGATATTAGCCGCAACGAACAAGGATATGAATAAGGAGATTGCAGAAAATAGATTTCGCGAGGATTTGTATCATCGTATTAGTGTAATATTGATAAAAGTTCCCTCGTTAATTGAACGAAAAGAGGATATCCCTTTGTTGGCTAATCATTTTATTGACAATATTTGCAGTGAATATAAGTGTCCAGCTGTTACAATTTCTGATGACGCAATCATCGAATTACAAAAATTACCTTGGACAGGAAATATTCGTGAATTTAGGAATTTAATCGAAAGATTGATTATATTGTGCGACAAAAATATAACTGCAAATGATGTTATTCAATTTGCACATCCGTTAATTCAATAGTAATTACTAAAATATAGAGATTATGCGCCCAATAATTTGCGAATCAACAATCGACTTGCCGAAAGTAGTCTTAGATAAAGAAAAAGGCGAATTTTTGTTCGAAGGATTATCAATGTGCGAAGATGCGTTTCACTTTTACGAGCCAATTATCGCATGGATTAAACAATATGGATTAGACCCAAATCCTACCACTGTAGTAAAGTTCAAGGTGTCATATTTTAACACAGCGTCCTCAAAAATGTTATTTGATGTAATGCTGCATTTTGATGCAATATATCGCAGGGGGTACGATGTTTCTATCCAGTGGCATTATCGTCCCGAAGATGAGGATATGGAAGAGGCAGGCGAAATTTATGCATCAAGACTTGATTTACCTGTACATAGTATTGAAGATGATTTAATGGAGTAGGAGAAACGAACCAATAATTTAATTGTTGTTGTTAAAGAAAACATCTAGGTCGCGTCTCTCTTTTTTAGTTGGTCGACCGCTGCCTTTGTTTCTAATGCCCGATCTGTTGTATCTTGCGAGTTCTAATTTGTTTAGCTCTTCGACAGGTGTTATATCCTCAACGTACTGGGGTGCTAATTTAGCTCCTACTCGTTTGTCGATTAAGCCTAACACTTTATAGGAGCGTATTATAGGAGGTTTTTTTACCTCCAACTCTTCGCCAATAGTTATAAGTCTCGATGGTTTTACAGGGAAACCATTAAGTAAAACCCTGTTCTTTTTTATCTCTTCAATGGCAATGGATCTGGTCTTAAAAATACGTACAGCCCACAACCATTTATCTATTCTAACTCCTTCAGCCATGATAAGTTTTTTTACAAAAGTAATAACATTTGATTAAAATCGTTAATTATGCATCGAAGTTGAAAATATTTGTTACATGTTGGAAACCTATCGTTAACTAAAATTTAACTGAACAAATTCAGAATAATGTTTGAAACAAAGTAATTTTGCAAATACTTCCTGAAAACTATGTTTGAATATTTAAAAATGCTAAATATTAAAAACAGACTCACAATTATAATAAATTATTGCTGTATAGCTCTTTTACTATTTACTTTCATTCCTTTTGTAACTAGAGGTCAAGACGTTGTGAAAGCAAATCTTGCCAATAACGCAGTTACATATAATTCTTTTAATGACAGCCTGTTATCAGAGTTAATTCTAAATGGTTTCAATGAGTTTAGAAATAAATGCAGACTCGATTCACTAAAACAAAACCAGTTTCTGAAATCAGCGGCATTGGAATTGTTGAACTTAGAAAAAAACAGAGAAAACAGACAAAATAGAAGTTACAATCAACAAGATGCTTTAAAGGATATACTTATAAAGTGTGGAGGGTCGGGTATAGGATTTGGTATTAGTGGTATAACTGCAATTGACAAAGAAAACAGTATCATAACATATCAAAATTTAGCCTCAAATATTGTTGTCACTGAATTAATAAAGCCAAATATAAACAAACAACTATCAGAAAAAACATCTGTTTTAGCAGGTGTCGCTTGCGAGTTGTCAGATGATGGGAATCAGCTATTTTACTGCATAGTTATAGGAAACTATTTGTCTGAGAATAAGGGAGTAAATCACATATCAGAATTGTTGTTCGAACCATACAAAAATCGTGTAAAACTAAAACCGTATGATAGTAGGGAATGTAAACGATTAGAAAGGCTAAGTGATTATTATCCTGACATTTACGATGGTTTAAAAGTAGAAAAGGGAGAATTAATTTTCAACTTTCCAGATAATAGGCACTTTAAATCATTTGCTAGCGACGAAAAATCTGGTGTTGTTGTCGATGTTTTTATGTATGAACAGTTCTTAAATCCGCAATATAATATTGTTGATTACGCCGAAGTAGGCAGGGGATATCTTACGAAAGAGATAAAACTAAGTGCTACCCCAAGTAAAAAAGGAAAAAAGCGTCAACCCTCGGTGTTGGAGCAAATATCATTTGGGAAAATGCCTTCATTGCCAAGTGAAAATTATGAGATAAATCTTATTCTAACACAAAACGGTACAGCTTGTGCTATTATCCCTCCGTTTTATATCGAGAAATTTTCAGGAGATTATAAATCAGCATTACAGCTTTTAGCTGATACCATAACAATAAATGCTGACTTTGCATATAATCCTTTGTCAGATACCACCGTACGCAATATTAGGATACCCTTTAAAGTGAATGAATATTCATATGAAGATGACGAGATAGACAGACTTTTAAGCTATTTGGATGAATTTAACACTGTAGTCAAAAGAGTTAAAGTTACGGCATACTCATCGATAGAGGGCAATGTAAAAGAAAATGAATTGTTGCAAAGCAAACGTGCCGAAACTGTTGTAGATGCGTTAAAAAGGAGACAGAAAGAGGGTTTGATAAGTCAAATAGTAACCAAAACAAACTGGGAGCAGTTTAAAAGCGATATTTTATCAACTGACTATAGTTTTTTAGCCTCTGAAACACTTGAAGACGCTCAAGAGTATATTAAAACACATAATTTAAATCGTGAGCTCGAACCAATTTTATCGAAACACCGATACGCACAGGTTGATATAGAGGTTGTTAACGACCTTGCTAATGAAAAGGAGGAGGCTTTTGTAGTAAGGCGATTTAACAACGCTATTGAATCTAAAGACCTCCCGTTAGCTCTCGCAGTTCAGAAATATATTATAAAATCGATTTTAGATGGTCGCTATCCTGCAAATTTTATTGAGAAGCTTAACATACCATTCGAACGACCTTTTGCAGGAATGCTAATGAACAGCCTTTACATAAAAATAATTTCCGAAGGTGGAGAAATAACAAATTATACCAAGCAAATTGAAGATTTACACAAACTTAATCCTCAAAATGAGTATATCCTGTATAATATTCTTGTGCTTAAAGTGTTAAACTATAATAATTTAGTTAGAAGTGAAGTTGATAAAATTCAGGAACAAATACAATCACTTTATTATAAGACTTTTACCAAAAATGCAGTTGATATTTTAAATATGAGTTTTCAGATTAAAATAATTCAACTTGCTGACTCTGTTCGAAATGGCGAACAGTTTAAGCAAGCAGCCATTAATCGGATAAAAAAAACGTTTGATAATCGCGGGGAATCTCCCGAGAACGCTCTGCGTATAGCATCGTTTTTTATTGATATTAAAGACTACAGTTACGCCAAGCAGATATTAGATCCATATATTTTCGACAATAATTACGATAAAGAGATGGCATTTTGTTGGGTCTCGTTATGTTCAATTTTCCCCGAAAACTTATTAACCCGACAATTTGCAAAAGTAATGGAACGATTATATGAGCAGGATAGCTCAAAATTATGCGACTTGTTCAATAAGAAACACTTAACTATCACTGCATTAGAGAATCCTGATGTAAAAAATCTATTTCTACAGAAGTGTAAATGTAATTTAATATTGGACGACAATTAACAACAATTTTTTATGTTAACTCTAAAATTATAAATGATGCAAACAAAACAAAGCAATAAAGAGCTTTTTAAAATGTTTAGAATAACAGCGTATCATCGATATTTTAAAGGCACAGGCTTTTACAAATTTTTGTTTAAAGCAATCGCAAAATTACTCTTAATTGTTTTGGTAATTTTAGCTCTTTTACTTTTAGCACAAAAGTACATTGTAGCTGATGTTAAGGAATTGTTTTTTGCTTTTACTGATAAAGTTCCCAATTACACTATTTGGACAGTTTTCGCAATCTCAGAAACGTTTCTAGGCTTAATTCCTCCCGATCTGTTTATTATCTGGGGACAGCAGTATAAATATCCATTGTTAATTATAACTGCCTTGGGTTTAATTAGTTATGCAGGAGGACTGCTTTCTTATGGAATAGGAGTTTTGCTTGTACGAAATCGTAAAATATGTACCCATGTGCACAAAAAGCATGAAAGAACGGCACTTTTCTTAAAGCGTTGGGGTGGATTTTTTATAGTTATAGCAGCCTTGTTTCCAGTACCATACTCACTTGCTACCCTTGTGGCAGGAATGGTT
>DAOSIN010000061.1:0-8038 GCA_035366675.1 Salinivirgaceae bacterium
GGAGACGAGACACATAAGACTACTATCCTTCAAGATCAAATGCTAATTCATTACCACACATGTGCGTATCCACAACAAGGTATCACGAAAATGGAAGTTATAGGTAAAAACAGATCTGTAACCGTCGATTTTGGTGTTGATAAACATGGCAATGCAAATAACGAATGTGACGCATATGCCAGATTTACCTATAAAATTGGTAATGCAAGCCTTTCAGCGATTGTAAACCTTGGATCATAAAAGTAGAATTATAAATTACGATTAAACAATAAAATAAAAAAGACTACTCTACAATCGAGTAGTCTTTTTTTTGAAAAAGTTGCATTTATTAATTTAATCTACCACTTATGATATCATTTTTTTTATATTTGTAGTTTCAAACTTTTTACATGATGTATAAAACAATTATTTCAATATCAATTCTGATACTTCTGTTCGGTTGTGGACAATCGAACCAACCCAAAAGTCAACCCGAGGAAGAGAGCAAAATTATTGACAGCTTGATTACTAGTAGAATAATTAATTTTGAAAATTCGCTGTTTAGTATTCCCTCTCCACACCAAATAACCTTGACTCTGAAACATCAGAATATTGAGTATAATCCATCATACTTAAACCCTACGAGTAACACTCGCAATTACACAAACAGCTATAAAAAGGCTCTTAATATGGGAGTTTATGGTGCCGATTTGGGTTATTTAAACACATATGAAAAAACCCAAGAAGCAATTACATATTTTTCGGTTATTAAAACCCTTTCACAAGAGTTGGGGATTATAAATTCACTAAAACAAGATACATTCGAACGGATCGAAAAAAATCTTTCAAATCAAGACTCACTACTACATTTACTATCTGGCTCGTATCAAGATATTGACATTTTTCTAAAGTCAAACGACCAAGCACACATAGGAGCTCTTATACTTGCAGGAGGTTGGATTGAAAGCTTATATTTACTTTCTAGGTTCTCTGAAAATAAAAATCAAGAATTGATCTTTCGCTTAGGAGAAAACAAGAATCCGTTGGAAAACCTTATAAAAATCATTTCACTTTATACGGAAAACAATAGGATATACCAAGTCTTGTTAGAGAAGCTTATTGCATTAGAAATGATTTATCAAAACATAGAAATTACGTACACATACAATAAAACCGAGGTTAACCCAGAACAAAAGTTGACAAAAGTGTATAGTAAAACAAATATTACTATAAGTGACGATGTTTTAAAAGAATTAATTGAAGAGATTAAAGTATTAAGACAATTTATAATTTCTTAAAAAAAAAAGCAATGAGAGTACTTATAACAATCCTTTTCGTACTTACTTTTGGTATCATAAACGCTCAGGTAGAGCAAGTTGACAACAGAGTTCGTGACTATCTTGATAACACATATATCTCCGATGGACAAATTTATCGTGTAATGCTAAATCACGAAGAAGAGGGCGAATTTGATGTAACATTTTTTGCCGGAACTCAATACAGAATTGCTTTATCATCGACTCTTGCACAATCAAATCTGATTTATACAGTATATGATTCAGAGAGAAATATTCTATTTTGTAATCAGGACTTTGACAATGTGCCATATTGGGATCTTATTTTCACCAGCACAATTAATTGTAAAATTCAAGTGAAATTATACGATAAACAAAAACGTTCTGGCATTGCCGTAATGATGATTGGATATAAACAGTCCTAATACTCCATGAGCGAAAAAATATTAAAAGCTTTAATGCACTTGTTTGCAATCATTTCTCGTCCACAAGACGATGGAAGTGATAAGAGGCAAGTTGTTCGTAGCTTTTTGGAACTACTTCTAAACCAAGAACTTGTTAAAGAATATTTAAAAGTTTTTGATAATTACTACGAAATTTATCAGCTTAAACAGAGTGATAAAAATCGCCAGAACAAAAACATTTCGTTAAGCTCTGTAAAGGTTTTAAGAATATGTCATGAAATTAATCTTGAGCTTACTCAACAACAAAAACGTATAGTTTTATTTCGACTGCTACAATTTATAAAAACAAGCGATGAAATTAGCCAACAAGAACACGAGTTTGTAAAAACTGTTGCCGATGCCTTTTATATCGAAGAAGATGAATTCAAAAGAATAAGGGCATTTATTCTTTACGATTTTGACAGACTTATTGACAGCGAACGGTTATTGATTATTGACGACTTACCCAAAGAGACTGACATGCTTTACAATCACACGACTGTTTCAGGATTAGAAGGACGAATAATGATTTACAATCTTGAATCTACGTCAATGTTTGTTATGCGTTATATAGGCGAAGATGAACTATATTTGAATAGCCAGCTAATTCAATCGGACGATGTTTATGTTCTTTCGTTTGGATCATCGATACGCGGAAGTCGAATAAAACCAATTTTCTATTCAGATATTGCTGGGGTATTTTACTCTACAAGTCAAAAAGAAAAAATTCTTTTCGAGGTTGACAATGTTAGCTACAAGTTCCCATCAGGGAAAACAGGGATTCATTCAATTAATTTTCAACAATCTAACGGTCATCTTGTCGGAATAATGGGTGCCTCTGGTGCTGGAAAAACCACACTGCTTAACATATTAAACGGAACATCGAAACCAACAACCGGAACAGTTAAAATAAATGGCTTTGACATCTATTCTGAAAGTGAAAATATCAAGGGTCTTATAGGCTATGTTTCTCAAGATGACTTACTTATAGAAGAGTTAACCGTATTCCAAAATCTTTATTTGAATGCACGACTTTGCTTCAAAGGCATGCCACCTGTCAAACTAATGCGCAAAGTGCTTTCAACACTGCAAGAGTTAGGACTATTCGAAATAAAAGATATGGTTGTTGGCTCCCCGCTAAACAAAAAAATAAGTGGCGGGCAAAGAAAACGACTGAACATTGCCTTAGAATTAATTAGAGAACCTGCTGTCTTGTTTTTAGATGAACCTACAAGCGGCTTATCATCAAGAGATTCCGAAAACATAATGGCACTTTTAAAAGATTTAACTCTAAAGGGTCATCTGATTTTTACTGTTATCCATCAACCATCATCAGATATATTCAAAATGCTTGACTATCTTTTGTTGTTAGATGTTGGTGGTTATATTATTTACTATGGTAATCCTGTTGACAGCATAATATATTTTAAAAGCAGAGTACACCACGCTGACAGGGGCGAGAGTGAATGCCACTTTTGCGGAAACGTAAACCCCGAACAGATTTTCAATATAGTTGAATCGGCTATTGTCGATGAGTACGGCAATCTGACCAAAACGAGAAAAGTACCGCCAAACGAATGGTATGGCAAACACCTAATTTCTAAAACCAAACCTGAATATGACAAAAAGGAGTTTTACGATAAGACTCCAACCATTGAATTTCAAACTCCTAACAAGTTTACACAATATAAAATTTTCACTATTCGTGACACTCTGTCAAAACTTACTAACATTCAGTATCTTGTCATCAACTTGTTAGAGTCTCCTCTCTTAGCTTTTATGTTGGCATTTATTATCAAGTTTTTCAATGTCGACGAGGCTAATCTTAAAGGTTATACACTATTTGATAACTCAAACCTACCTGTTTATATTTTTATGGCAGTTATTGTCGCTATTTTTATTGGCTTGACAGTCAGTGCCGAAGAGATAATAAAAGACAGAAAAATATTAAACCGAGAACGGTTTCTGCATTTAAGTTGGTTTAGTTATTTATGTAGCAAACTCTCTGTTTTAATGGTAATAAGCGCGTTTCAAGCCCTTGCCTTTGTAGTTGTAGGAAACCTTATTATGGAAATTAAGGGTATGTTTTTCCAATACTGGTTAGCACTTTTCTCGGCGTGGATTGGAGCTAGCATTTTAGGGTTGATAATCTCCGATAGTTTTAAAACAGTAGTTACCATCTATATCTTAATTCCTTTTTTGGTTATTCCTCAATTAATACTGTCGGGAATAATTGTTCCATACGATAAACTAAATCCAAAGATATCAAAACCTAACTCAATACCATGGTACGGCGAAATTATCACAGCACGGTGGGCGTATGAAGCATTGGCTGTATATCAATATAAAGAGAATAAATATGAACGCGATTTGTATCCATACGATAAAGTATTGTCAACTGCTACATATAAAAAGGATTATTGGATTAAATCGTTGGAAAACAGAGTTTCATATATAAAACGAAATGCCGATGATTCAACAAAAAGAGCTGAGGTTCAGAAAGCAATTAAACTAATAAACAATGAAATAAAAAAAGAGTTAGCAACGAATAAATATATTGAACTCCCCTACTCTATTGATTTACTGTCGGTAGAAACATTTGACTCTACTACAATTGCACAAACCGAAACTTATTTAGACAATCTGTCAATATACTATATCAACCTTTACAACAAAACAAATCGCCGCAAGGACGATTTAATTCAACATTTTGAAGACAGCTTAGGAAAAGAGTATGTTGCTATGCGTGAGGCATATACAAACAGAAGTTTAACCGAATTTGTACGAAACTCAAACAGCATTGATAGAATTATTGAATATAAAAACAACTTGCACCAAAAGATTGACCCTATTTACAAAGACCCTGAAAGCTCTTTTATTAAGGCGCATTTTTATGCACCTTACAAAAAAGTTTTCGGGCATTTCCATCCCACATACAGAGTAAATATTATTGTGCTGTGGGTTATCAATATAATTCTGTTTGTAATTCTCTATTTCCGTGGCTTACACCGAACCTTGACTTGGTTTGGAAAAATAAACGAAAAGGTCAGAAAAAAAGTAGTTTTAAAAGGCTAAAACTGAAAATAAATAAACGGCTGAATATCTGACGATTGCGACTGATACAGCAACACGGCAATTAACACAAAAATCAATATTTTAACATAAATAGGTAATGCAATAAACGATTTTCGATAAAACCGCTTCCAGGTTTTAGGTAGCCAGTGAATAATAAGTCCTGACAAAATTAGTACAATAGAGGAAGCATATCCTTGAATAACAGCTAAAATAGTTTCGGGTTGAAAATTGAGCGTTATTTGACTCAACATTTGCCTTACATGTTGCATATCTTGCGCTCTAAAGAATATCCACGAAAAACATACAACATGAAAAGTAATAAAGAGACCTATAAATTTTGCAGGCTTAGTTTTAATGCTGATATATTTTGCTGTTAACTTGTCGATTATCAAAGCTATACCGTGAATCCCACCCCAAATAATAAAACGGAAATGTGCTCCATGCCATAAGCCTCCTAAAAGCATGGTAATTAAAAGGTTACCATAAGTTCTAATTTTGCCTTTTCTATTTCCTCCCAAAGGTATATAGAGATAGTCTTTCAACCATCGGGATAATGAAATATGCCAACGTCTCCAAAAATCTGTTATAGAGGTTGCTTTATATGGTGATAAAAAGTTTGTAGGTAGCCTAAAGCCCAATAGCAACGCTACGCCAATAGCAATATCGGTGTATCCTGAAAAATCGCAGTAAATCTGAAATGAATAGCCGTAAACTGCCATTAAGTTAGTAAATCCAGAGTAAAGGAGCGGTTGGTCAAAAACCCTGTCAACAAAATTTATGGAGATATAGTCAGATATCAATATTTTTTTCACCAACCCGTTGAGTATAAAGAACAAAGCATAACCGTACTCATAAAGTTTTACCTTATATTTTCTATAAATTTGAGGAACAAACTCGGCGGCTCTTACAATAGGTCCTGCAACCAACTGAGGGAAAAATGAAACATAAAATGTAAAGTCGATAATATTATTAACGGGTTTAACCTTATATCTGTAGATATCAACTGTATAGCTAATTATTTGAAAGGTATAGAACGATATTCCAACAGGCAGTATTATTACACTTTCGTCGAATGAACTACCTGTAGCCCAATTGGTTAACTGTGCAAGCCAATTCGATGGTTCAATGTCGGTTCCGAAAATCTGATTTATGGAGTCTGAGAAAAAGTATATATACTTGAAATATGCCAACAGCGACAAGCTGATAAAAACACTTGCAAAGACTGCCCTGTCACGCTTTCCTTGCGTTTCGGCATTATAAATAGCTTTACCGAGATAGTAGTTTATAACTGTCGAAAATATTAATAACAAAAAGTAAAATCCACCGCTTTTGTAATAAAAATATAGGCTAACAAAAGCAAGCCAAGCACTACGTAAAGAGAATTTCTTATGAAAAAAAATAAACCCAAGCGTTACAACAGCAAAAAATATCCAGAACTCAATGCGCGTGAAAAGCATTGGGTTTTGCGGATTATAGGATATTATGTTGCTCAAGAACGATTGCATTTCAACTCTATTTAATAATCAATTTCAGATATTTTCTTGTCAAAAGCCTTTAAAAGAGCAACATAGAACAACTCGGCTTTTAATCGGTATCCTTTGGGCGATAAATGTATTCTGTCGCGAGCAGCTAAACTGTCTGAATGCCACGCAATTATAGATTTATCACCACCCATGATTTCATAAAAATTCCAATATGCCAACCCTCTTTCCTTAGCCAAACTTACTATAACAGAATTAATTACATTTATATTAGCTGACATATCTGCTCTACTTTTCAAATGGTCGTTTGGTGTGGAGAGAAGTATTGGAACATTTGGACATGCGCTTGATATTGAGTCAATTAACGTGCTGTATTCGTTTTTAAACCATTCTACTGAAAACAGATAGTTGTAAGCATCGTTTGTTCCAATTGAAAGCACTATCAAAGATGGTTTCAATCTTCTCAACTGCTCGGTAAAGAGTAGCGAACGATTGTACGATACTGCCGAAGCTCCGTTCACTCCTATAGCATGATACTCCAAGCCTGGTAAATCGTTTTGTAGCTCAATTCCGAACAAATCGAAATAGCTTGGGCTGTTTAGAGATATTGTAACTGTAGCTTGTTGCGAAAAATCTTTCGAAGTGATGGTTGCAATACCGTTTGGGCTTGCCGACAAAGAGTCGATAATAGTTTCTCCATTTACTTTAACACTGATAATTCCATCTGAATCAGTGCCGTACCATATTCCTATTTTATTAAATGGTTCAGAAACGGTATCAGTAATTCTTAACGACAATTCTATTAAAGTATCTGTTGTTGAAACTTTTATCCCATAAAGACCAATATTTGAACACTCTTGTATTTTTGTACTCAGATAGGTCTCCCACCTGTTTGGCGATTTGACACTGTAGTTTCCCGGATTATTTGTCTCTGCAAGCTCGTACGGAAAAATAACTCCTCGCGTTCCCGATATTCCGGGATGAAGCATTTGCAGTCGTGTTCTAACTCTTCCAGTAAAAAAATCAGCTTGAATGTGGCTGTCGCCGATATGTGCAATTGAGAATTTTTCGTTTCCATTTATCAAACGGACTAAACAACGAGCCAAGGTGTCTGAAAATCTGCCTGTTGAGTCGGTTATTTCGTTTATATCATAATTTATATATGGATAGTGAACAATAGCATAAGGATCATCTTGTGCTATCGATATATTCCTAAGTATAAGGATATTACAAAATATATAAAAAAATATTCTCATTTTTCCTGATTATCAAAATCGTTCATAATAGCCTCGTAGAGCATATGCGACACTATTCGACTACCCTTAGCATTAAAGTGAACAAAATCCTTATTTGCCAAAGGAGGATCGGCAAATACCCACGATGGCATACTATTATTTCCACCCATTGCTTCGTATAAATCCCAGAAAGCGCAACCTGTTCGGAAAGCTGCATTTCTTTGTGCATTCCTTATTGCTACAATATTTGGATACGACTCGTACCATGTCTCCTTTTTGCGAGACATATCGCTTACACCGATAACGATGATAGGCGTGTCTCCTGCTGCGGATCGCAAATGCTGAAGCTGCTTGACCAACAGATTTTCGTACCATGAGTAACCTTTAACAATATTGGGAACAATATTAACTCCAAATTGAAATATTATAAGCCTGACATTCAGTTGCTTAAAGAAGTAGTTCAACAACTCCTTGTCAATTTTGGAGAACTCTGAACCAGAACTACCACGCCATGGAATATTATCGACAGT
>DAOSIN010000062.1:0-8034 GCA_035366675.1 Salinivirgaceae bacterium
GTGTACAGTAATATCTTTAGTTTCAGTATTACTACATCCGAACTCTGTAACAGCATTAACAATTATCTGGTAAGTGCCTGGGCTGTCGTAAATATGTTGCGGATTTTGTGTAGAATCTGTGACTCCGTTTCCAAAATCCCACAGCCACTCAGCAATGTTAGTTTGACCCGTAACAGCTTCGAATTGAACCACTTGTCCATTGCAAACAATATCTGGACTCCATATTTCGAAGTCGGGTAAAGGATATACCTCGAAGTTAATACTATCGGTGTTTTGACAGCCACTTTCAGACTCAAGTTCTAAAATAAGTGTATTAGTTCCAGCTGTGGTTGGAATAAATTCAGGATTATCACCAGAAAATGATTGTCCATCGCTGAGTCTCCAATTTAAAGTTATTGCTGAGCTATCAGGGGAGTAGCTGTTGTTTGTTATCAGAAGTGTATCATTATGACAGATGTTTTCGGCAGCTATATCAACGACTGGAGCAATACCCACAACATTAACATCAATGGAATCCGTTACAGAGCATTGATTAGATGAAGTGACAGTAACGTAATATTTCCCCGAGTTTAAAACATCAATAAAGTGTGTTTGAGCGCCTGTACACCACGAATATTGATAGTTCCAAGTGTCAGGCAAATTGGCAACAATACTGTTTCCTGAGCAAAGAGAAACTGAGTCATCGGTAAAAACAGGTGTCAATGAAGTGCTGTCAACCATGATAGTTACAGTTGGAGAAGTATGTTCGCATCCACTGCTATCAGTGACTAAAACCCATACCTCTTGCTGTTGCGATACGGTTATGGTTTCGCTCATTGATGTGTTTGACCAAAAATATTGGTAATCACCACCTAATCCAGTGTTTAGAGTTATAGTTTCGCCTACACATATTGCTGTGTCAGACAGCATTATAGCCGGGAAAGTTACTTTAACCGAATCGGTTGATATGTAGTTATATTGATCGGTTACAGTAACGTGGTAGTATCCTGTTTGTGAAACGGCAATGGTTTGTGTTGTATCTCCGGTTGACCATTTATAATCTATGTAAACATCTCCTGCGTTGAGAGTTACAGGGCAAAATCCATAGTCTATGTTTATGTCAGGACCTAAATCGACAGGAGGATCGCATGAGACACTTGGACACTGTATGAAAACAGAGTCGACTGATAAGTATCCGTCAGTATCAGTGGCAGTTACATAGTAGTAGCCTGTTTCAGTGGCAGTTATTGTACTTGACGTTTGACCGTTTGACCAAATATAAGAGACAAAGTGTGGTGCAAATGCTGAAATTTCTGCTTCGCATATACCACATGCAATATCAATATCGCTACCTAAATCGACAGGAGGATAGCATGATTTCGTGGGGCATTTTATAAAAATTGTATCGGTTGAAGTAAATCCAAAAATATCGGTAACTTTTACCCAGTAGTTCCCTGTTTGGTTGATATCTATTGTGGGTGTGGTTGCTCCGTTTGACCATTGATAAGTAGAATAATAGTCGGGAACAGAGAGTGTGTAATTACATGAGCCACAAGCTAAAGCAGTGTCACTTCCTAGATTTACTGGTGGAAAATATTGGAAACGTAAATAGTCTTGTACACTTATTATTTCGTCTGTAGTAAGTTTTCGGTTAAAAACAATTAGGTCTGCTAAATATCCATTAAAATATTGAGTTTCAATTGCACTGCTTCTTGTACCCAAGGTGTTTAATTGTAATCCACTCATAATGGAATATGCACCATATTGAGCTTCTGTACCGTTTATTATAATTTTATCATTTTGAAATACCGCAATTTGCCATTGTGAACTGTTTGTATTTGTTTGCATAGAATTTACACCATCGAAAGAGCCAATTCCTTTAATAAGCTCTCCTCCAGCGAATAGACCACTTTCTGTAGTTGTGCCACCAGAAACAAAATAGTGGACTGGGAGATTAAAATTTTCAGGCTTAATTACTGTAAATATTGTGTAATCGTGGTTTGAAAGGTTGATATTGTTGAAACTTAAAAAACTTGCTGAGTCATTGTGGGCAAAGCGCAAAGCTGGTTTACCGTTTAAAATATTAGCTTCAAGTTTTGGCTTTGCTTTATTATCCGTTTGTGTAGCAGTAAATCCAGCTCCTGTGATATCGCCCCATGAACTTACAAGATTTTCTTCGTCATGCTCAACTTGTTTTGACGAGCTAAAAGCCGCTGATAATCCATTTTGTGATGATATAAATCCCGATTGTATGAAATGTATATTGCTACTTATTTCATCTCCACAATAATTGCGAGCCAAGATACGCCAATAGTAACTGCCATCGGATAAAGTGTAATCTATTTTTGAATCGGTTAGCAGCGATTGATATACTGTATCTTGAAAAGATATATCTGTCGAAATCTCAAAACTGTATAGTTGTGCTCCCTGACTTTTATTCCACGAAAAAGCAAACGTGTTTTGTTCTGAAGCGTAGTTGTTTGGGGGCCAAATCAAAGTAAAAGGGTTTGGGTCAGCCATTTGTCCTACAACTGTTATCGTGGTGTCGTAAGTTCCTTGACATCCGAAATTGTCGGTAACGGTTAACGATAAATTATGCTGCGCTATTTGGGAAAATATCTCTGTTGGATTTATTTCTGTTGAGGTTTCTCCATTGCCAAAATCCCAATGCCATGTTTCTATTGTTGTTTCTGGTTGTGGGGTGCTGCTATCAAAAAAGAAATATTGGTTTGCAACGCAAGCTGTATCGACTTGGAAGAAAGCCTTGGGGAGATCGTGTATTGTTATTGGTTTGATAATGTTATTATTGCAACCCGATTGGGAATAAACATAAAGGCGTATATTGTATGTCCCTGCATTTTGAAAAATATGTTGCGGATTATGCAAAATAGAGCTGTCGCCATCATTAAAATCCCACAAAACATCGGTAATAGGATCTAAGGGGTCGGCAGTAGAGTTATTTGTGAAATTAACAGGAGTGTTTTTACATACTCCAGAAAAATCGAAATCTACAGTTGGTGCAACACCTGAGACGGTCACATATATAGTGTCGCGTGATAAACATCCATTGTTATTTTTGACCTCGACCCAATAATTACCTGTGGCAGTTATAACTATTGAACTGTTTGTACTGCCATTTGACCATACAAACTCATTTATTTGATCGAAAAGCGGATTGTCAAGCAGTGATATTGAGTTGCCTGAACAAAATGTTGTATCGTTGCCAAGTGTAAAAATTTGGTTGAATAGGTCTATAACGATACTTATTGTATCAGTTTGCATAGTGCATAAAGAGCTGTCTGTAATCGTTGCCCACACTTCGCCTTCATGGTTAGATATTTGTAAAGTATCGCCTTCGAAATCATTGAACCACTTAACAGTGTAGTGATTAAGCGAATTAAATTCTCCTGTATGGAATATATAAAGCGAATCGGGACAAAGGGTTGTGTTTTGTGAAAAAACTTTTGGGTTTCCAGTGGTAAAAGTAACGTTTATGGTATCGGAAGTTGTACGCCCAAAAATATCGGTAGCACTTACCCAATACTCCCCAGTTTTTGAAACCTCTATTGTTTGCGTTGTGTCTCCGTTAGACCACTGAATATTTGTAAAACCGTTTGCTATACTTAATGTTTGTGAACAAAAACCATAATTAACAGTAATATCTTCTCCAAATGAAACAGGAGGTGCATATTTATCCATTAGGTACTGCTCAACCTGTTGGCGTTGAGCGTCAGTAAGTTCTGCGTTGTAAACAATAATTTCAGTAATATCGCCATTGAAAAATCTCGAATTATTATAAGCTGCTCCAACTGTTAATCCATTTATTCCCATGGTTCCAGCATTACCAGATTTTTTTAGAACGCCATTGTCAAAAAATTTTGATGGTGAAGAGAATATTATTGAACTTACTGTAAGATTTGATGTTACAGGTTTTGTGTAGTACAAGCCTAAGCCCGTGCCACTTGCATTGATTGCAAAGTTTTCTAAATTTGAATAGGATTGTCCAAATGTCATCCTGTTTGATTCGTCTACACCATCGAATATATTTTGTTGTTTTGATGCATTTTTTTTCCATACAACAAAAAAAGTGACAGGTTGATTCGTTAATTCAGAAAAGTTAACTTTTAACTGGTCGTTTATTCCATCGAAACGAATAGCGGGATATCCTGCATATATATTTGAAGTTTGTAAAGGTCTGTTTGCTTCATTTGATTGAGTTAGGTGTAAATTGTTACCACTTGCATCATACCATTGTGAGACCATTTCATTTACAAGTTCGACATTGTTAGCTTTAAGCCATAACTTTAGATTTTCTGTTGGAATCTGGGCAAATGTCGAATTCTCAACAACCAGCCTTAGTTGTAGCAAAAAAAGTAGTAATACAAGTCGAAAAAGATGAGACATAGCGTAACAAAATTGAACACTCAAATATAAGGCTAATTTACGTAGCGGTCAATATCAAACACGTTTGTTTGTCAAAAATGCAAAATGTTATGTCAAAAAGTTTTTAAGACCAAAAATTAAGTCATTTTAACTGAAAGCAAACTAACCATGCAAACTGAATCCGCAATTTCCAAAACTTCTGATGATACACTAAAACTCTGGGTATAATTTGAAACTCATTATCAGAAATCTGAAACGACTTGTTCTCAACGCTAAAAGCAAAATTATAACCTGCTTTTTTCGACAAGTCTAATACATTTTTATTAAACTCGCCGTTGGGATAAGCAATAGCAGAAATTTTTGTATTTAATTCATCCTCTATTTTAGCTTTAGATTGTTTTAGTTCACATTTTAGTTCCTCATTTGCAAGTGTGGTTAAATTCAAATGATTTACAGTATGCGAAGCAATGCTAATTCCTGCATTTTGAACCTCTTTGATTTCCTTCCAAGTCATCATTTTTGTAAAGTCAACTTGTTTGCCTAATAAAGTTTTTAATTCCATTAGTGCGGATTCTTTTTCTTTTATTGGAAGTAGAATCTTATATGTTTCTAAAGCTGTTCGTTCAACATTGTTGAAAGCAAGGGGATGGTTTTTTAGAAAACTTAACCGACTTAATTCATTTTGTCTGTTTTCTTTATAAAACATCTCTATAATTTTATTCAATTCTTGTGTCCAAAAGGATTTTCCTGTATCTGCGCAACTTGTGATTACCGATAAAACGGCTGGCACCCCATTTTTTTGGAGAATAGGAAAAGCATTTTCGTAGAAATCGTAATAGGCATCATCAAAAGTCAGTAGAATGCTACCCTTGCTTGCTCTCCTGTCTTGTAAATCATTTATAGAGGTAAAGCCATATTTGCGTTTTAAAAACTTTATATATCGCTCAAAAACTTTTACGGGTATGGGAGGGTATGCGGGCGAATACTCATCAGAGATTCTGTGCATACATATGGATACATATGATTTTTTCATCTTATAAAAATTTAAACACCGTCAGAATTAATGAGATTCAATTCCCAATTTTGGGGGTCTCTAATATCAATATTTTCTATAAAAAAATCATTTTCGGAAATTTTAATAGTTGCAGGACGTATCAGGATAGGTTGGTCGGCTCGTCTTAATATTTTTGTTCTAATAAAAGTTAGAGAGAAAAAACCTACCTGTTTTAATATTTTCTTTTTGTCATTAGAGCAAGTAATACCCCAAACCTGAGCGAATTTAATTTTTTTGTTTCTTTTTAAATATTTAAAAGCCTCTTTAAAAGCGGATAAATTGGAGAAATTATAATCTAAAATATAAATGCGATTTGTAGAAATATAGTAATATGAAATAAAAACAACCAATTCTCCTTTTTCATAAACATAAACGTATTCATAATTAGTATTTGGATTTTTGTATCTCCATTTTAGAAACTCTTCCGTATTGTTAATTTTTATTTTAGAACTATTGTTGAGCATCAATTTATTTGTTGAGAAAGTATTTGAAATTTGATATTCATATTTATTAGAGGGTTTATTTTTTATTAATATCTTATATAACTCTTTTTTACAATCGATTATTTGAAAACCGATTTTAAGGTATGCCGCTATAGAAGCGGTATTGGAAGATAAAACTAAATAAAAATCAATTACATTTTTTTCTTTTAAATAATTTATACCGAACATTGTCATTTTTGACAAAATTCCTTTGCGCCTATAGTTTGGATTGACACAAGCATCTGAAATTACAGCAGCTGTGTAAGTGTTGTTGTTTATTGTATATTTTTGAATAACAAATCCTCTAAATCCAATAACACCATTCGTTTGTTTGTCAACAGCCACGAAAGCATTGGGGAAAGTGTGGTTTGCCTGCAAGTATTTCCAATCAAAATGTTTTACATAATCTGTTTCTGAAAGGAAAATCCACAAACCGTGTAATAATTCTATCACTTGCTCCTTGTCGTCTATTTTGAATGGACGAAATAAAAACATATTTATATATTTTTTAAAGCTTCTGCTAATTTTTCGGTTTGTACTTTTCTTGAGTATTTTTCTGCTCCAACAGTATGGTTTTCTATGTAACCTTTTTCTTCAAACTCACTGTAAAGATCATCTAAAACTTTATGTAAATGCTCTCTATCTTTAACAATAATTCCACTATTTGTTTTTCTAATCAAATCGGCTTGTAAACTTTCACTGAAGCCATCGATAGGTTTAAACTTAAAACACTTTTCCTTTAATAAATTTGCCTCCTCATCATTTTCAAAGCAGAGGATGATTTTGCGATTTAATGCTAAGTAATCATATATTTTTGTACCCATAATTGAATAGTCGTTGAATAAGAGCAAAACATTTGATTTAGATAGCTTTTTAATCAATTCGCTATTTGGTGTTTTGGGAAATATTTTAATTCTGTCTTTTAGATTGTGAAGCTGTTCAATGGTATTAGAAATTTCCTTTTCATTTCTTATACCGTAGAAATTAACGTCAATATTTTTGCTTGGGTTCATTTCTAAATAGTTGGAAAGTTTGTTGAGAAATGGCTTATAAGGATGCCAATTATAGATTGTTCCTGCTAAAGATATGGTTAATAACTCACTATTTTGATTAGCTTTATTACAGTTGTTTAGAATGTTTTCATTATATCCATTTGCATTAATTACAAAAGGCTTATTTTTTATTAGTTCTTGTATTTTATATTTAAAGATTTTTGATACAGTGGAGATTAAAGAGACATTTTTCAAATATTTTTTTTCTAAAAAAGGAGTAAAATATTTAAAAAAAAGACCTTTACGACGAGATTTACTTTGGCTCCACGGATCTCTGTAATCTGCTACCCAAGGGACATTAAAAATTTTACTTAATTTGGAGGCATATTTAAACAAAATAAAAGGGTCGCCAGTAGCTAAAATAATATCAACTTTATTCTCATTTAAAAAGCTTTTAGCAGCTTTATATAACTCATATTTTGTTCCTAAAGGTAAAAACCACTGCCCAATTTCGTTCCAGCCAGTAGAGACTTTCTTTAACAAATTACAGAAAGAGTCATTTTTGCCTTTTAAAGTTAAACGATTTGAAAGATTTGTTTTATAGGGGGTTTTTATTAAAATGCCCTTTTCAGTCTCTTCAATTTCAACTTCTTTTGTTTTGCTTGGCAGAATGTAGTCCAAAGCATTGTCGTGAATGGGGTTCCAATTACGAGTAACTACAATAGGGAAGAGTCCCATTTTCTTAAAGTTCTCGTACCAATAATGTGGGCGTAACCCCCCTACAGAAACGTAAGGGGGGAAGTCATAAGCTAATATTAGAACTCTTTTCATTGTTGGCGATATAAATAATTAGAATAAAGCGCACAATATTGGTGCAAAGATAATTAAGATATTCAAAAGGAATATCCATATATAACCGAGTTATCATAAATGTCAAGTTCGACAATTATCGTATCATAGTAAGAGAACTGGAAATGTTATACCAATTGTAATTTTAAAATAGTCCAATCTTATTAAAATTTTACAATTGTAAATACCGATGTCCAATCGGTATTAAAAGGTCACTTCGATAAACTCAGTGACCTTTGGCACGGTGGCTGAGTATTCTAAGTAAAAAACAAATTAAATTTAAGTTTTTTTCAAA